>JBDTAT010000864.1:0-6441 GCA_039924505.1 Bryobacteraceae bacterium | reverse complement strand
CGTGGCGGCTGTGCTCAAACACACTGAACTCGTGCCCGAGCCGGAAATCGACCGAGCAACTGCCCCATTGCTCCGGCGGCAAAGCGGGCGCGATTTTGATTTTTCCGTGCTCGAGATAGCGCCGGATATCGACGTCGGAGAGGACCATTTGCACTATGGTAGCAAAGCCATTTAACGATAACGGGAAATCGGCCGATGGGGGGAGAGGGCGCGGATTTTGGTGGACGGCGTGGGACTCGAACCCACGACCCCGGCGTTGCGAACGCCGTGCTCTCCCAACTGAGCTAGCCGCCCGCGCCGCGAGCGAAGACATTATCAATATAACATGGGCGAACGTTACAATAATCGTATCAGACGATGGAGGAAAACAAACTGCGGGATCAACTCGAAAAGATGCAGCGCGATTGGGATGCGCGGGCGAAGGAAAACGCGCGCCACTATGTCGCGAACTCCCGCACGGAGTGGAGCGACGAGGAATTTTTCCGCTCCGGCGAGCAGACGGTCAAAGAAGAGATCCTCACCGACATGACGAACATCTGCCAGGGCAAAGAGCCGGGTAAGATGCGCGTGCTCGAGATTGGATGCGGGGCGGGGCGGCTGACGTGGGCGCTAGCGGGCCTGTTCGGGGAAGTTCACGCCGTGGACGTCTCGGGCGAGATGGTGCGATTGGCGCGCGCGGCGGTCGCGGACCGCAAAAACGCGCACATCTACCAGAACAACGGGACCGATCTAGCGGTGGTTCCCGGGGCGGACTATGATTTCGCCTTCACCACGCTGGTCTTCCAGCACATCTCCAGCCGTGAAATCATTGAGAATTACGTTCGTGAAGTCAACCGGCTGCTGCGACCCGGGGCGTTGTTCAAATTCCAGGTGCAGGGTTGCGTGACGGTGGAAAGTTTGCCCGGGGATACGTGGCTCGGCGTTCCGTTTTCGGACGAACAAGCGGTGGAGATGGCAAACCGCTGCGGGTTCGAGCCGCGCCACCGCCATGGCGCGGGAGGCCAATTCTTCTGGCTGTGGTTTTTTAAGAAGTAGCCGAGGGCTTGACCGGCGGATTCTGCTTGCGGCGCGCCGCCCAGTAACTTTTCATCCGCTCGGAGGCGTTGCGGCGTTCTTCGGCGCTCATCGGCCTGCGCCCCCGCCGCTTTCTGGCTTTGCGCGCCGGCACGGCTTCTCCGCGGATCACCGCCTCCAACGTTTCGATCACCCGGTCTAAGCGGCGTTTTTCTTGTATGAGTTCATGAATGGCTTTATTAAGATCCATGGCTGTTCCTTCTCAGGATCGCGCGCAAAACGGAGCGCGGCGCGAAATCGTTCTGGGCTGGCTTGGCGGTGCGCGCCGCACCCTTTGCGCTTCTTCCGATCGCGCGCAATACGGAGCGCGGCGCGAAATCGTTCCGGGCTGGCTTGTCGGTGCGCGCCGCACGCATTGGGCGGGCGAGTGAATTGGTTCCGGCGGATAGATTGGCGACGGGCAAACTGGAATGCCGTTAGTTTACACCGAACCGCGGGTGAAATCCAGTTTCCGCGACGCGCCTGGTGGGGATGCGCGGAATCATTGCGCTATACTGATCCAGCGAAGCCAGATGATTTGCCGGACTTCCACATTCCGTGTTCATGGATTGCTGGCGCTGCTGTTTGCGGGACAATGCCTCGCACTGGAATTGCGCGGGCTGCCTGAATTCTTCCGCCCGGATCCTTTTGGGGGCATTGTGGAATGCGACCGCGCCGGCGCAACGTGGCTCGACACGGTGAAACTGACTGCCGCGCGCGGCGGATACGCGTCGTTCCATCTGAGCGCTACGAACGGCGACGGCGACATGCGGGAGAGTGAATTATCCGTCGAGTTTCCGCTTCCCGCCGATATCTACCGCGAGTGGTTCCATTTCAATGCGCCGGACCGGAGATATTATCCGGACGCGCTGATTCCCGTCCACTCGCCGTATCGTTTCCCGATTCCCGAACCGGATAACCGGATCCCCGGACAAACCGCGCAAGCGTTTTGGATCGACCTGTGGATTCCGGCCTCCACCGTTCCGCAAATGTATCGCGGCCAGGCGAAACTGGTCAGCGGTTCCGGGCAAAAGATCGTGCCGATCGAACTCACGGTGCTGCCCGCGGTAGTTCCGGAAGAAGACGCCGTTACGCTGGACAACAACTCGTACGGAACTTCGTGGCTGCAGGAGCAACATCCGAAGACGCTGGCTCAACTCGAACAACCGGACGGCCGGGCGCGCGCGGCCGCGGAGGATCAACTGTATCGTCTGATCCACGCGTATCACGGGATCTTCTACGATCATCGGGGCACGTTTCACCAGCTTGGTTACGGGCACGCCGGCAAAGTTGGGCCGGAGTTCGCGCCGGAGCTCAGCGGTGCGGGAAGGCACAAGCATATCTCCAGTTGGGACCGGTTTGACCGCCACTACGCGCCGTTGTTCGATGGCTCCGCATTTCAGAACTCGCGCCGCGGCCCGCGGCCGATCCCTTACGTTTACCTGCCCATCAATCCGGAATGGCCGGCGTCGTTTGTGTCGTGGGGAGAGCCGGGCTACCAGGCGGAGTTCGTCAACGTGGTCTCCGAAATGGAGAAGCATTTCCGCGAGAAGCAGTGGACGTCGACTCGATTCGAAGTGTTTTTCAACCAAAAGAAACGATACAAGGGATTTCCGTGGGACGGAGACGAAGTCCGCTTCGAACGGGACAACCGCTATTTCGTCGAATATCACCGGATGCTGGAAGCTGCGATTCCGCCGGACTCGCCGGTTCACTTTGCGATGCGCGCCGATACAAGCTGGACCATGGCGCGGCAATTCGAACTGCTGAAAGGGATCGTTACATTTTGGGTCGCCGGGGAAGGCGAGCTGACGTGGTATCCGGATGCCGTGGAACGCTTGAAGCAGCGCGGCGACACCATCTGGACGTATGGCGGAACTCCACCGGTTCAATCCGTGACCACCGGGATAACGCTCAATCCATTGCGGTCGTGGATCAATGGTGTGGAGGGTTTCGTACGCTGGCAGACGGTGGCTCCGGGTCCGGATCCATGGTTTCACCTGCAAGGCGGCGGCGAAACCCTCGTCTATCCGGGCGAGCGCTTCGGTGTTGCGGGACCTTTGGCGAGTGTGCGTTTGAAGATCCAGCGGAATTGCCTTCAGGACATCGCGCTGCTGGAACGCGCCGCGCGCGCCGGTTCGCGGAAGAAAATCCAACAGGAAGTTGCGGCCGCGTTCAACGGTGTTCCGCTGGCCGAGTGGGGTAACAATCCAGCGCTCCGCAGCAACAAGCCGGTGCTTGATTGGGACAACGCCGATATCGGGGACGCGTTGCGCCCGTATGAAGCTCGATTTGCGAATCTGGAGCCTTCCGCGTGGCTGCGCGTGCGAAGGATTGCACTGGCCGCGGACGGAGGCGGGCGGTGAGACGTGTGCTTCTGATATTCATTGCCGCCCTCCAGCTGACCGCGGCGAACGCTAAAAAACTCGAACAGGTTCTGGACCAGATTGCGAAAACCGCCACCGTCATGATTGACGGCGACGTCTGCCAGAAGATTGTCACTCCGCGCGCGATGGAATACATGTTCCGCAAAGACCCGCGCGATCCATGGGTTGGCGGCGACAATTACGACGTGGACGATGCCTCGTTCATTCAGGTCAAGAAGATACTGATTCGTCTGGCGCAACTGGCGGACTATCCGGTGGATGTGAATCTTTGGATGCCGCTGGGAGGCAATCCGCCCCGAGTGCATGTCGCAATCCGCAATCGTTATGAGATGAGTCAATTCTGGGTCTGGGGCGCACTGACCCAGGAGATGTTTCCTGAAATGCGCACGGTGCTGCGAACGGGAAAGCGCGTGACTGTGGAGCGGAAACGCGGTTTCGTGTCGGTGCTTGCGCCGGTTCGCAACAGCTTGGACGACATCGTGGGACTGGTTGAGGTGGTGAGCCGGACGGAGCCCGATGCGCGCGAGAACGTGAAGTGACACGATGAAGCGGCTGGCCGCCATGCTGCTATTCGCCGTGCCGCTGTTCGCGGGCCAGCCTCTTCAAGGAAGTCGCGCAAACCCGAGCGCGGCGCGAAACAGTTCCTGCCTCGGATTGGGGTGCGCGCCGCTCCCTTTGGGCTTCAGCGACCACAGTCACTATTCCAAGGTCTTCGGCGAAATGCGGAAGTACCGCATTTTTCTGCCGGTGAATTATGAAAGTTCCGCGGAGCGCTACCCGGTGATCTATTATTTCCACGGGCACAGCGACCGCTACACGCTCGAAAAGTACGATAACGGACTCGACACGGTTCCGAAGATCGAAGAGTTCGTGGCCGGTCACGGCGTTATCGTCGTGGCGGCGGACGGTTACGTGGCGCGCGACTATACCGGGTTCTACGGAGGTACGCCGTACGATGTGATGCAGCAGGGAGGCGACTTCGATTTCGGCGCCTACTTCCTGGAACTGGTGCGGCACATCGATTCCACGTATCGGACCCTCAGCAGCCGCCGGTACCGCGCCACGTCGGGGTTAAGCATGGGCGGCTTTATGAGCCTGTATCTGAGCGCGCGTTATCCCGGCGCGATTGGCAGCGCCTCCGCCTTCAATCCCGGGCCGGAATTTTATGTGGGAGAAAAGGGACGCCGTTCGCTATGGCGGCCCAAGGATCATGTCCTCAATCATGAGCGTTCCATGCTCCGCCTGATTCGCGCCAGCGGCGACTACATCAGCCAGTACACCGAAGAGACGCGAGCCGTTTATGCCCGGACACCCAGTGTCGATTTTGAATTCCGCCAGGACGAATATCATCGCCACTGGGCAACTTCCATCGGCGAGACTTTCGCGTTCCACATGCGGGCGTTCGCGAATCCGGCGCTCGACACAACCCCGGTGGAGTGGAACTACACCAGCGCTTTCCGCGATTTCAGCGCGTGGAATTACCATGTGGAGGCAGCCGGCATGGAACCGGGGTTCGTCTATTTAAAACACGTTACGGAAGGAGGATTGGGAATTTTCACCCGCCGCTGGGCGCCGGACGGACCTTCCGCAAATTGCGCGGCGATTCACATCGCCACCGCTCCGCTTTATCGCGCAGGCGCGCAATACCGGGTGACCGATTACGATGCCGCGGCCGGGCGCACGGCAACTTCGCAGGCCCGCGCAAACGACGAAGGCCGTCTGGAGATCCAGGTAAATTGCGACGGGCACGAAGTCGGATTTTCCGGTCCCGGCGCGGAGGCGCAGCCGCCGGTTCTACTGCTCCTGGGCCGCGAGGATGCGATTCGGGTGCTGCCTGGGAGAACCGTGGTATTGCCGATTCGCATCTTTAATCCGCGCGACGCGCCGCTCAACGATGTTCGCGCGGAATTGACATCCGAGTACCCCACCGTCGAGATTCTGGGCGGCAAGACCACAATTCCACGGCTTGCCGGAGGCCAGACAGGCGATCTTAGCGCAGCATTTCAAGTTCGATTTACGGCCGGCGCCGGCGACTTTGCGCACGCCCGTCTGAACCTGAAACTGACATTCGATGGAACCAGGGATTCCAAGCGGAATATCGACGTACTGATTGCCCCCGATCCCATGCCCGCACCGCTCGAAGTCGTCATTCTCGACGGCCGAACCAAAACCTTTCCCACATTCCGCCAGAAGGGAAACCAGGGCGGCGGTTCCAGTATTCAGCGAACGGTCACCGAGGGTAAAGGCAATGGAGACGGCTCCTTTCAGCCGGGAGAACAGGCCACGATCTGGGTAAAGAACGCGCAAGGCCGGGATCCGGCCGACAAAAACAACTGGTGCAGGGCGAAGGTCTACTCCGATTCGCCGTGGCTCCAGGAAGCGGGCGATATTCAGGAGCAAAAAGGATTAGAATGGACCAGCGCAAAAAATCGTACGAGTCTGTTACAACTGTCTTCGAAGACGCCGCCAAACATCGAAATTCCCATGATTCTCGATTGTGAATCCTGGAGCTTCTCGTTCACCCCGGACGTCCGTTACGGAACCCAGCTCCTTTATCAGGCGTTCCAGCTTCACCAACATAATCTGTTCAGGTGGCAGTTACAATGGAAGAATCAATGAACCGCTTCAAGGAGAAATATACGTGACCACATCTTGCGCCCGCCTACTAGCAGCCGTGTTTTGTATCGCACTATTGACGCCGATCGAGGCTCAACTATCAAACTCCACCATCAAGGGCACCGTTACGGACGCCACTGGTGGCGTACTCACGAATGCTACCGTGACGTTGCTCAATAGCGGAACGGGTGAACACCGTCAACAAGCCACGAATCAGCAAGGCAACTACGATTTCACGGCGCTCTCGCCGGGCCAATACGAGATCAAGGTTACGGCTCCGGGTTTCGGTGAGTGGTCGGGCGAATTGACGTTGCGGGTGGCGCAGGAGGCCGAAATCAAACCGGTTTTGCAGACGGCGTCGCTATCGACTTCCGTCTATGTGAAA
>JBDTAT010000863.1:0-4721 GCA_039924505.1 Bryobacteraceae bacterium | reverse complement strand
GGGTGGGACGCCGGTGTCTGATAGGTCAGGATCATGGCCTCGATCAGGCGCTCGATTACACGTTGATTGCGAGCGCGAAGGATGCGCTTGAGAACAAGACGCCGGTGGAATTCCAAATGCCGATTCGCAACATTCACCGGACGGTGGGCGCGATGTTGAGCGGCGAAATCGCGCGGCTGTATGGATCGGCCGGTCTGCCGCCGGACACGATAAAGTTTCACTTCACCGGCTCGGCGGGGCAAAGTTTCGGAGCGTTTCTGGTGCGCGGCGTGACGATGCGCCTCGAAGGCGATGCCAACGATTACGTCGGCAAGGGTCTTTCCGGCGGCACGCTGATTGTCTATCCTCCGAAGAACTCCACGTTCCTGCCGGAAGAAAATATTCTGATCGGCAACGTGGTGCTCTACGGCGCCACTAGCGGCGAAGCGTTTTTCAACGGCGTGGCTGGAGAGCGTTTTGCGGTCCGGAACTCGGGGGCCACGGCGGTGGTGGAAGGCGTCGGCGATCATGGCTGCGAGTACATGACGAAGGGCTTGGTAGTGGTGCTCGGGCGCACGGGACGCAACTTTGCGGCGGGCATGACGGGCGGCTTCGCCTACGTGCTGGACGAGAGCGGCGATTTCTCTTCCGTGCTGTGCAACCGCAGCGGCGTGGACTTGCACCCGCTCGACGACGACCGGGACATCCAGACCGTCTACGGCCTGATTGCGCGCCACATTGAGGAGACGGGGAGCCCACGCGCCACGTGGATTCTTGAAAACTGGGAGCAGATGCTGCCGCGCTTCGTAAAAGTATTTCCGCATGAATTCAAGCGCGTGTCGGGAGTGGCGCGGTCGGCCCAACAGTACGCGCCGCCGGGACTTTTGTGGCATGCCGCGCCCGGCGCCGAGGTGCTGCGTGGGTAAATTGACCGGGTTTATGGACTATCCGCGCGAACTCCCGGCGCGGCGGCCGGTTGCCGAGCGCGTGGGCGACTGGTTTGAAGTTTACCAGCCGTTTCCGGAAGAAAAAGTGCGCCTGCAAGGGGCGCGGTGCATGGATTGCGGCGTGCCCTTCTGCCATTTGAGCTGCCCGCTGAATAATATCATTCCGGATTGGAACGACTTGGTATACCGCGACCGGTGGCGGGACGCGATCCGGATGCTGCATACGACCAACAATTTTCCGGAGTTCACTGGGCGCATTTGTCCGGCGCCCTGCGAAGCGGCTTGTGTGCTGAACATCAGCGAGCCGCCGGTGGCCATCAAGCTGATCGAAAAAACCATCATCGAGCACGCCTTCGCGGAAGGCTGGATAGAACCGCAGCCGCCCGGCACGCGAACGGGAAAGCGCGTGGCGGTGATCGGATCCGGTCCCGCGGGCCTGGCGGCCGCGCAGCAACTGGCGCGCGCTGGGCACCTGGTGACCGTGTTCGAGAAAGCCGACCGCATCGGCGGACTGCTGCGCTACGGAATACCCGATTTCAAGATGGAGAAGCACATCATCGATCGCCGCATGGAGCAGATGACGCGGGAGGGCGTCGAATTCCTGACCAACTCTCATGCCGGCGTGAACGTTCCGGTGGAGGACCTGCGCAAGGAGTTCGACGCGATTCTACTTGCGGGGGGCGCCGAGCAATCGCGCGATCTGCCGGTTCCGGGCCGCGAGTTGAAGGGCATCCATTTCGCGATGGATTATTTGCCCCAACAAAATAAACGCATCGCCGGCGATCCTGTAACAAATCAGATTCTGGCGACTGGAAAGCGCGTCGTCATCATCGGCGGCGGCGACACGGGCGCGGACTGTCTGGGTACGTCGCACCGGCAGAGGGCGGCGTCGGTGCATCAATTCGAAATTATGCCGCAGCCTCCCGAGGAGCGCCATCCTTCCACCCCATGGCCGCTATGGCCGCTGCAGTTGCGCGTGGAAAGCTCGCACGAAGAAGGCGGCATCCGGGAATGGGCGCTGGCGACGATGAAGTTTTCGGGCGACGCCGCGGGTAACGTGAAAAAGCTGCACGCCAGTCGCGTCGGTGGGGCGCCGGAGTTTAAGCCGGTACCCGGAACCGAGTTCACCCTCGATGCGGAACTCGTGCTGCTTGCGATGGGTTTTACCGGGCCGGTGAAGCAGGGGCTGGTGGAGCAACTCGGAGTGAAGCTGGACCAGCGCGGCAACGTGGCGGCGGATGAGAAGAACTACATGACCTCGGAATCCGGCGTATTCGCGGCGGGCGATCTGCGGCGCGGACAATCGCTAGTGGTCTGGGCGATCGCCGAAGGCCGCAAGGCGGCGCGCAGCATCGACACCTTCCTGATGGGTGAATCGAACCTGGCGGGTTAGCGGTTGCATCGTAGCGGGATGACCGCTTGCTTACCGCAATATAATCGATACATGAAGGCGCGGGTGGTCACGTCAACGGAGCTCAAGGCGAAGTGCCTCGCCCTGCTCGATGAAGTAGACGATACGGGCGGGACGATTACCGTGACCAAGCGTGGCAGGCCAGTGGCAACGCTGCAAGCGGTTGGGAAGAAGCCGTGGAAGTCGCCCAAGGGCGCTTGGGCGGGCAAAGTCGAGATCGTGGGCGACACGCGTGAATTTCGACGGATCGCAGGTTGGGGAAGCGACCGGTAAGGACCAGGGTTCTCGCATTTGACGCCATCGGATCCCAAGCGGCTCTCCCGGGAACAGGCGCGGATTCTCGACGAGATTGTTCGACGACGCAAAACGGTTGCGATTAGCGCCATTTCACTCCTTGAAATCGCGCTGTTGTGCAGCGGTGGCGTGGTTCGGCTCAAGCTCAGTCTGGATGAAGCCTCCCGCGAAATCGAGACGAGTCCGGCCTTCCGCATTCTTCCGCTCACGCTGGATATTGCCATCAGCCGGATCCCGAAGCCGGGAGCCGAGAGACCAGACCTCCTCTGACTTCAGACCGGCGCATCATCGAGTCCAACGTTGTCTCCACCGTTGAGTAGCCGAGCCGCTTGCTTCGGTTCAGTCACATTTACAAGGAGGCGGGAGGCGGCCGCCCATCTCCGCCGTGGTCGAAAACAGCGACGCCCCCGGTGATGGCATCGATCAGATTCTTTTCGGCGGCGGGACGATTCTCGAGCACGAACGCGATGCCGGCTTCGGCCGCGATGTCACGGCCAACGAGGGAATTATTATTGTGGCGGCCCGATCCCGGATTCTTCCACTGCGTCTTGCTTCCGATCTTCGCTCTTCTGGAGGATCGCCTGGTAGGCTGCCATCTCCGTGCGAGCCTGGTCCTGACGGCCCGCCGATTGATATGCGCGGGCCAACTGATAGTGAAGGCTGCCGTCGTCGTCGAGCGCGAGCGCCTTTTCAAGATGCGGAATCGCTTCGGCGGTCTTTCCCATCCGGGACAGCGCCAAGCCGAGCGAGGCGTCCGCGGGCAGCAGTTTTGGATTGGCCGCCAGCGCCGCGCGCAGGTACGGGACGGCTCTCTCCAGCTGCTCCAGGCGGAGCAGGCTATCGCCGACGGCGAAGTTCAGTTCGGCGTCGCGCGGCGCCATCTTCAGGAATCCAGAGGCTTCGTCCACCGCGGCTTGATAATCCTTCGCGAGGAACAAGGAGACGGCCAGTTCACGCTTCAGCCGGGGATTTGCGGGAGCGAGTTCGAGGGCAGCTCGCCACTCCTTGACCGACTCCAGGGGCTGGCGTCGATCGCGCGCCGTCTCCGCGCGGAACTGGTGCAGTTCAACGGAGGGCGGCAGTTGTCCCAGTTGGAAGAACGCCTGGAACGCCAATTCGCCGGCCGCTTTGGCTTGCCAGAAAAGCGCTTCGGGCGATGGATTTCCGGGGCGCGGCGCGGTGAGGGCTTGCGCATCTTTGCCGGCCAGAAAGTCGCACTCGACCGGATGCGCCTTGCAGTCCGCGGGCGGCAGCGCGCGCTCTTTGGCTTCTTCCACCGCGGCCCAATCCGCGTGCCCCGTTTTGCGGTAGACCTCCGCCAACGCTGTGTGGATTCCGTGGAGGTTTGGCAACTGCTGGAGCGCATCTTTGTAAAGAGCGAACGCGCCGCGGTACTGTCTCTGCGCGGCGCGCGCATCGGCCAACAGCACGGCGAGATACGGCGATTGTGGATCGCGCTTTTGCAGGCGGTCGAGCGCCCGTGCGCTCATCGCCTGATTGCTCGCGCCCAGACCATACCAGCCGCGCGGCTCCCGGGGGGCAAGCGATGTCAACTTGCGAAAGTGCAGGGAGGCTTCTTCAAACCGGCCGGAATCCATGCAAGCTCCGGCCAGCATGGCCTGCGCGTCGCGGTTGTCCGGTTCGACCGTCACCGCTTTTTCGAGCGGCGCGATAGCTTCGGCGGGCTGATGCAGCGCCAACCTCGCGGCCCCTAGCGAAATGAGGGCCGGCAACGCATCCGGCTGAACTTTCAGAACCGCTTCGAAATTGGGGATGGACTCGGCTTCATGCCCGGCCATGTGTTCGGCCAGCGCAAGATTCAGCCGCAGCCCGGTTTCGCCCGGCAACGCTTTCACCAGCGACAGATAGATGGGGATGGCCGATTCAAACTGGCCCGCCATCATCATTTGCCGGGCGCGCTGGGATTCACGGGCCAGCTCGTCCGATTGCCCCGCCGCTAACGTGAGCGCCAAAAAGAAGACTACCGAGCCGCGCACGTCAGTAAGCGGTTTGCTACCACTGCGCGCGCAGACCAAAATGAATCTGCCGCTCGCCGTAGGAGCTGTTGATTAGCATGAACGAGCCGGAAG
>JBDTAT010000862.1:0-4300 GCA_039924505.1 Bryobacteraceae bacterium | reverse complement strand
ACTTTGGTATTTCTAAGATGTTGGTAGAGATCGTAGGAATAAAGGGAAAACGATCCACTGCGCGGGATTCCGACGCCACTGCCTGAGGCCCGGCCATCGCCGAGCAGGACCAGACTACCCGGATCGCGCACCGGCAGCGACTTCAGAAGCACGGCATCAATCAGCGTGAAGATCGCGGTATTGGCGCCGATGCCCAGGGCCAGACTGACGACAGCGACAGCCGTGAACGCTGGGGCTTTCCGCATTTGGCGGGCGGTGAGGCGCATATCCTTTACAAAATCCTCAAACCATCTTCCACCCCACATTTCGCGCACCTCCTCTTTCAATAGACTCATGTTGCCGAAAGCTCTCCGGGCGGCGTACCGGGCGTTCTCCGCGGAGAGGCCATTCTCCTGCTGCTCGGCGGCTTCCAGTTCGAGATCCGAACGCAGCTCGCGCTCCAGATCCCGCTCGCGTTTGTTACGGCGCCGCCAGCGCATCGTCAGGTTTCCTCAGCGGGCCACATGACCTGAGCGATTGCGCCCGCCATCCTCTTCCATTTCGACTCTTCGGCTGCGAGCTGCTTCTTGCCCGCCGGTGTGAGCCGGTAATACTTGAATTCGCGTTTTAGATCCTTTGCGGCCGGTTCCCATTTGCCGGCCAGCCAACCCTTGCGTTCCAGGCGATGCAGCGCCGGGTACAGAGAGCCGTGCTCGATCTGCAGCAACTCATCGGTGGTGCGTTGAATGTGCTTCGCGATTTGATGCCCGTGAGCGGGACCAAACAGAAGTGTACGCAGGATCAGCATGTCCAGCGTGCCCTGCAAGAGCTCAATTCGCCCGGAAGGTTGTTTCGGCATGTCGTTAGAAGACATTCTACCCTGAAATCGTTGCATTTGGGTAGACGATCTTCTGAGATTTTGGTTAGTGGACTATGCCGGACAGCGCCGGTTCAGCGCTGGGCAGCGTTTTCCTTGCGGGCGATGCCGCCCCTCGGCGCCGGTTTGGCCCAGATGCGGTAAGCGGCCATACCGGTCGCGACAATGACGAGCGCCATCAGCGAGGGACGCGGCTCGGTGAGGAACGCGTTCACCATGAACAAAACGGACACCACCACAAACAGCCACAGCGTGTAGGGGTACATCCACATGCGATACGGGCGCGGCGCATGGGGGAGTTTTTTGCGGAGCACATAGACGGCGCTTGCGCACAACGTGTAAAAAATCCAGGCGGCCAGAATGGCATATGTGTAGAGTGTTTCGTACGAACCCGTGACGACCAAAACCGCCGTCCAGATCCCGCCACAAAGGATGGCAAAGGCCGGCGTTCTGAAGCGGGGATGGATGCGGCCGAACCGCGCGAAGAAAAGTCCATCCTGGGCTTGTGCGAATGGCAGGCGGGCCGCCGTCAGAATGCAACCATTCACCGCGCCGACGATGGAGAGCAGCACCGTGATGGCCACAAATGTTCCACCGGCGGAACCCATGGTGAGAGTGGCCAGGTCGGCGCCAACCCGCTCACTGGCTGCGATCTGCGGGATGCTCATCACCTTCAAATAGGCGACATTGGCGAACACGTAGAGCGCGCCGACAACGGCCATTCCGAGGGCCAGCGCGCGCACCAGGTTCTTCCGCGGGTTCCGCACTTCTCCGGCGACGAAACTGACATAGCTCCATCCGTTGTAGGCCATCAGACAGGCGGCCATGGCCATTCCGAAATGTCCGGGCGAAAACGGCATCTGGGGGGACGGAGCGGTGGCAGCGGGAATCCTGGTGCTGAATAACGCGGCGCCGATGAGAACCATCAGACCCGCGATCTTCAGGAATGTAAAGGTGCGCTGCACCCAGGCGCTTTCGCGTACGCCGATGTAATTGACCGCCGAGAGTATGGCAAGAAGGGCGAGGGACACCAGCTTGCTCATGACCGGAGTCAGGCGGACGAATTGGCCGGCATAAATTGAAAACGTGACGGTTAGCCATGCGGTGCCGCCGGCCAGAACCGCCAACATGAAGGTCCACCCGCTGACGAATGCCCACATAGGACCGAAGGCTTCCCGGAGGTAGATGTATTGTCCGCCCGTAGCGGGCATCATTGCGCCGAGTTCCGCGTAGGCCAGCGCGCCGAAAAACGAAAGCACGCCGGAGACGATCCAGACGGCGAGGATTACCGGCCCAGATGGCAAATCTCTCGCGATCAGGTTCGGCAGCAGAAAAATGCCGGATCCAATGACAATTCCAATCACGATGGCGGCCGCGTCCAGCAGGCCCAGGCTGCGGGGTAGTTCTTGTTGGCTCAGGTCTGAGGAGTCCATGGGGATGCCCGGCATTTGAACAAGTTGGGGCTTGTCAGGAAATAACCTGTCCCAGCACTACCTCACGGCGAGTGGCTCGGAAACGCTGAGCCGCGCGCGCGAGCAAGCGGAGTTCGAGAATGGACAGGTTATTTCGTGACAAACGCTTACTATTATGCGTCAGGCGTGGCGGTTCATTGGAACCTCGCGCACACCGGATTGCGGCGGCGGCGCGTTTCCGGCTGCATTGAAGCGCGCCGCCGCGCCCTGTGCGCTCACTGTGCATGGAAGACTTTCACTTGCCGCACGCGGAATGGTTCGCCGTTGGAAAAAACTCCGCGCAGGCGGATCGTTCGCAGCTCGGCTGCTGGGAAAAAATCGGTCTGCATTCCGCGCCATGGGCCATGCGTCCGATCGGCGAGAACGGTCCAGGTCGCCCCGTCCCGCGATCCTTCCACCACGTAATGCGCATAAGGGGCCGGCTTGCGAAACCACAGCGGATCGTCATAACGAATGAAATCCGGCAGTCGATACTGAATCGCCTTCAAAACCAGCGGCGCGTCCCAGGCGAACTCCGCCCCGGCTACGCTCCCCTTCGGCTCCACGGCATCGGCGTCGCGAAGCTCAACTGCGGAGTCCAGCAGGTAGTGCAAAGTCCTCCGATACAGCTCTTGAAACAGCGTGCACTTCGGATCCGACAGGAGATTGGTGAAACTTTCCCCCGAGATTACGGCCAGGCGGAGGTTCTTGTGAACCATGAGGGCGGTGTGGTAGAAAGCGGGCTGCGTGGTCCGCTCGAGGCCGCTCTCCATGGGTTCGGTGACCGCGCGATCGGAGCGCAGCAGAATGTTCCAGGCCCGTGGCTCGTAGGTTACATCCGCCTCACCTGCCCACACACCAGGTATCGGATCGCCTGCCTTCAGGCCCAGCCCACGCATGATCGGATGATCGGTATTGAAAACGACCGCCCGGCTGCCCGCGGGCCAATACGTCAGGGTCACGTGAAACAGATTCAGGTAATCGATTGCGCTGCCGGCCTGGACACTGGGAAGGATTTGCGGCGGCAGAAAGCTATCGGGCTGATCCGTTAAATGGCACCAGATATGATCTCTCTGCCAGATATATCGGCGGTCCCGCAGGCCGGGTAGATATTCGACCATGACGGCGAACGAATCGCCGCCATGCAGCATGACCGCCCCGCCACGCGCCATGTAATCCCGGAAGCGGAAGTAGCACTCGGCTGTCGTGAACTCGGCGTGGCTGCCGACCAGCACCAGCCGATAATCGCTCAGGCGAACGCGGTCGAGCGCGATATCGTCCTGGGTGCAATAGTCGATCTGGAAGCCCTCTTTCCGGGCAAGCTCCCGCAGATAGCGGTAGTGCTGAATGTCAGAATACCTTTCATACAGACCGTAGTAATAGTGATTCGTGCGGCGGTAGCGCGTGTTCAAAACCGTAGGCGAATAACCGACACTGGTGTAGTGATAATCGTCGCGCCAGGAAGTCATCGCATGACGTCCGTTGCTGGCATAGGCGCGCCACATGTCGGTTGGCGCAACGAATAATACCGTTCCAGTGGCCCGGCGCGGCCGCACGATCAGCGTCTGGATTTTTTCGTTGAAGTTGCGCACCGCCGGATCCACCGCCGCGCCGGAAGGCACTACGATGGCGCGATAGAGACCCGTGGGCCAGTCTGCCGCTTCGACGGTCAAATGGGTGACCGGCAGTTGATAGTTAAATCGCCGTCGAGCCACGATGCGCTCCGCCACGTCATCGATCAGGACAAATTCCATAAACCGGCCGGCGTGGTCCGGGGCGGGAACGATGTCAATCGTCTGGGTCTCGCCGGGCGCCCAACTCAGTTCGTGCGGGCTCAAAATGGGGAAGAGGCCCGGGTGGGTACCAGGAGTCCGCCGTTCCTGCTCCTGGTACCACTCCGCCCACCACAACCGCGGGTCTTTCGGCCGGTAAGCGAACAGCGTGACCAGCAGGTCCGGGTGGCCGGTGAGCGTCCAAAAATGCAACTGCGTGG
>JBDTAT010000861.1:0-3604 GCA_039924505.1 Bryobacteraceae bacterium | reverse complement strand
CGCGGCCCCGCCTATTGTCTTTAGCCAGGCTCTGCGGTTCATCCTTCTCCTCAATTTCCAACGTACTTGGAGTACAGGCTTCGCGCGACGCCTGTGTCGGTGGTGCCTTTGACTATCGCGCGGCCATCCGGGAAAATGGTCATCTCGAAGGGGGCAATCGTCAGGCGTAACGCGAATTCATTCACGCGCACCATCCCGACCGCCGATAGTTGCGCAGCCATGCGGGCTAAATCGAGCGGCCGCGCGCGCTCGTGAATCTGCACGGCGTTGCGGCCGCACAAACCGATAGGCGCACGCCCAAGTCCTTCCAGGTGCGGGAATTCGCGGCGCCCGCATGCCTGGCACTCCGGGTCGGGCGCCGGTTGTTCGATCTGCCTGATCTCGCCTTTCCATACATCCATCGTGGTGATACGGCGCGCCAGCCCGGCGGCGTGGCCGGAGAGAATCTTCAGCGCGGCCGCCACCTGCCACGCAGCTACCGCAGCCGTTACCGCGTTCAGCACGCCGGCGGTTTCGCAAGTCGGCTGCGCGCCTGCGGGCGGCTCCGGATAGACGCACTTCAAACACGCGGTGCGCCCTGGGAGCACGGGCATCGTCAATCCGTAGCTTGAAACGGCCGCACCATAAATCCACGGTATTCCGCGCAGGACGCAAAAGTCGTTGATCAGATATCGCGTCTCGAAATTGTCTGTGCCATCCAGCACCAGATCCACATCGCCCAGCAGATCCTCGACATTCGCCGGCGTCAGATCCTGAACCTCGGCTTCGACCGTTACGTGTGAATTGACGGCGTGGAGACGGCGCTTTGCGGCAATCGCTTTCGGCAGCCCTTCGGCGGCGCCGGCTTCATCGAAAAGACATTGCCGCTGGAGATTACTCAGTTCCACGAAGTCTCTGTCGACGATTCGCAGGAAACCGACGCCCGCGCGGGCCAGCGCATCCGCGTGAAACGCGCCCAGCGCGCCGCAGCCCACGATCGCTACGCGCGCCGCCATCATGCGTTCCTGTCCGGCCTCACCCATCGGCGCAAAAAGCGCTTGCCGCGAGTAACGTTCTGTGGCTAGCGGGGTCATACAACACAGATGGTACCAGCCAGTGCGCTATCATTGTTCGCAGTGTGCCATTCGTTCGGCATCCGGTTTCCGATGCTGCTGGCCGCGTCCGCATTTTTGTTCACCTCCACCGTGGCGGCGGGGCCAGAAGAGTACGAGAACAAGATCGTCGCCCGCATTGAGTTCGACCCCGCCGCACAGCCGCTGCCGCGGGCGGAACTCGACCGTTTGTTGCCGCTCCGCGCCGGCCAGCCACTCCATCTGGCCCAAGTGCAAGCGGCAATTCAGCGCTTGTTTGCCACGGGACGGTACGCAAACGTTTCGGTCGATGCCACGCTCGAAAACGGCGAAGTGGTCTTGCGGTTTCTGACCGCATACAACTACTTCGTCGGCCGTGTTGCGGTAAACGGCGCGCCGGACCCGCCCAATCGCGGACAGCTTGCTACCGCTACGAAGCTCGAGTTGGGCCTGCCTTACGCGCCAAGCGATTTGAAACTGGCGATTGAAAACCTGCACGCGATTTTGCAGTCGAACGGGCTGTACAAAGCCTCTATTCAGCCTGAATCCAACCGCGATCCCTCCACCGAACAGATCAACTTCGACTTCGGAATCGATCCGGGCAAGCGGGCGCGGTTCGACGGAGTCCTCATCACCGGCCACCCCGGCCGATCCGCCAATAGCATTGTCCGCGCCACCCATTGGGAAAAGTTTTACGGCCTTTTCGGCGATCGCTTCGGCTGGCAGACGGTCATTCAGACCCGCGTCGCGACCGGGCTTCAAAACGTACGCCGCTATTACGAAAAGAAGGGCCGGTTGCTGGCAAAAGTGACGCTCGAAAAGCTCGACTATCACGCGGATACCAATCGCGTGACGGCCACCGTGCATATCGATCTCGGGCCGCGGATTCTGATTGAGGCGCACGGCGCGAAAATCTCCGCCGGAAAACTGCGGCAGATGGTCCCCATTTACGAAGAACAGGCGGTGGACCACAGCCTGCTGCTCGAAGGCAAGCGGAACCTGCTCGAATACTTTCAGGCGCAAGGCTATTTCGACGCCGAAGTCGATTTCACGCAGCAGCCGCCAAAAAACGGCCAGGAAATTATCGACTACAACATCGACCGCCAGAAGCGCCACCGGCTGGTGCATCTGGAGATCGCCGGCAATAAATACTTCGACACGGCGACGCTGCGGGAGCGGATGTACCTGATGCCGGCGAGTTTTATCCGCTACCACTACGGGAGATTCAGCCCCACGTACCTGGACCGCGACGTCGATTCCATTGAAGCTGTATACCATTCCAACGGTTTCCGCGACGCCAAGGTGATTCCGAAAGTGCAGGACGATTACCGGGGCAAGGTGGGCGACGTCAGCGTGTTGTTGCAGGTGAACGAAGGGCCACAATGGTTCGTCGGTAAACTGGACATGGAAGGCGCCACGGCCGCCGATACGGCTTACTTGAAATCCATTCTCCACTCGGCGCCCGGGCAGCCATTTAGCGAGGCCGGCATCGCATCCGACAGCGACGCAATTCTCGGCTACTATTACAACAACGGCTACCCGAACGCCACTTTCGACTGGAATGAAACGCCGGCAGCCGAGCCGCACCGCGTGAACCTGCGCTTCGTAATTCACCCTGGCGGGCGAAAATTCGTGCGGCGCGTGCTGATCGACGGATTAGTAACCACCAACCCCTCGTTGGTTTCCGAGCGCATCAGCATCAGCTCCGGCGACCCACTCTCGGAGAGCCGCATCTCGGAAAGCCAGCGCCGCCTCTACGATCTTGGAATCTTTGCGGAGGTGCAAACCGCGATACAGAATCCGGATGGCGACGAGGAGGACAAGTATGTTTTGTTCCAGTTATCGGAGGCGCGGAAATACTCGATCAACGTTGGCTTCGGCGCGGAGATTGCACGCATCGGCGGCTCGCTCGCGAATTTCGACGCGCCGGCCGGCGCCAATGGCTTCAGCCCGCGCGTCTCGCTCGGTATCAGCCGCTTGAATTTTCTGGGTTTGGGCCATACGATCAGTCTGCAGACCCGCATCTCGGCGTTCGACAAGCGCGTGCTTCTTTCTTATCTGGCCCCGCAGTTCAAAGGTCATGAGAATCTGAATCTCACCATTACGGGGTTGTACGACAACTCGCGCGACGTCCGGACATTCGCAGAGCGGCGCGCGGAGGGGGCGATTCAACTAGGCCAAAAACTTACGCGCGCGAATACGATTCAGTACCGCTTCACCATCCGCGACGTCACGGTGGATCCGAACTCGATTAAAATCACGCCGGAGTTAATCCCGGTTCTGGCGCAGCCGGTTCACGTCGGCGTTTTCTCCACCTCGTTCATTCAAGACCGCCGGGACGACCCAACCGACGCGCATCAGGGCATGTACAATACGGTCGACGCCGGAGTGGCGGTGCCCGCGTTCGCGGCCCAAACCAGTTTCACGCGCCTCCTGATGCGCAACTCCACCTATCACCGCATCGGCAAGAATCTGGTGTTCGCGCGCACCACCTACTTCGGCTATCTCCAGCGCCTCTCCGGATTGAAAGACAT
>JBDTAT010000860.1:0-5088 GCA_039924505.1 Bryobacteraceae bacterium | reverse complement strand
CACGCTCTGGGGACCGAGCGTTTGCTGGTGGATGGCTTGCACAACACCGTGGACGCATGGATTGTCCGCAAGGATAAATCGCTGACGGTCTTGTTAACGAATTACGCGCTGCCGCTGCATCCCATCGATACGCAACATGTTTCCATCGTTCTTGAGAACGCGCCGGAGCCACGCGCTGGATTCGTGGAGCGCATCGATTCCACGCACGCGAATCCGAAGCAAACCTGGCTGGACATGGGCCAGCCGGGTTATTTAAACGCGATGGACGTAACGCGCCTGGAGGACGCTTCCAGTCTGCGGAAGGAATCGCATCCGTGGCGGCACGAGAAGGGGATGACGTACCTCGACATCGCGATGCCTCCGCAAGCGGTGTCCGCCATCACTTTGGAATTCGGAGCGAAGCAATGAAAACGCGGCAGGCGCCCTTAAGCGACGACGCATTGCACAAGTTGCAGAGCGCCGCCATCGGATATTTCTTGAACGAAACGAATCCGGCGAACGGGCTGGTGCCGGATAACACGCGCACCGGAGCGCCGGCCAGCATTGCGTCGGTGGGGCTGGGATTAACCACCTATCCGATCGGCGTGGAGCGCCGCTTTCTGCCGCGCGACGATGCCATCAAGCGGACGCTCACCGCTCTGCGTTGGTTCTCAAGTAGCCCGCAAGGGGAAGGCCCGGATGCCACCGGCTACAAGGGTTTCTACTATCACTTCCTCGATATGCAGACCGGGCGCCGGTCGGGCGATTCGGAGGTATCGACGATCGACACGGCATATCTGCTGGCCGGAGCGCTGACCTGCGCGCTGTACTTCGATCGCGATACGCCGGATGAACGGGAGATACGCGCGCAGGCCGATGCGCTCTACCGGCGCGCAGACTGGCAATGGGCGCTGAACGGCGGCCTGACGGTTTCGATGGGCTGGAAACCGGAAAGCGGATTTCTGGCGTCCCGCTGGGAAGGCTATTCCGAAGCCCTTATCCTTTATGTGCTTGGCTTGGGATCCCCTACGTTTCCGTTGCCCGCGGATAGTTACACGGCCTGGACCAGAACTTACTGCTGGAAAACCCTCTACGACTTTTCTTTTCTATATGCCGGGCCACTCTTCATCCATCAACTCTCCCACCTGTGGATAGACTTTCGCGGGATTCAGGACGAATACATGCGCAAGCGTGGAATCGACTACTTCGAGAACAGCCGGCGTGCGACGTATATACAAAGGGAGTATGCGTTCCGCAATCCCGGACAGTACAAAGGCTACAACGAAAATTGTTGGGGGATAACGGCGAGCGAAGGGCCCGGGCCGGCGGTAAGAAAAATAGATGGCGTCGAACGCCACTTCCATGGCTATATGGCGCGTAAAATTCCGGACGGCCCCGACGACGGCACAATTTCGCCGTGGGCGGCGGCGGCATCGTTGCCGTTTGCCCCGGAAATCGTTTTACCGTCGCTCCAGTATATCGCCGTTACGTACCCTGAAATGTCGAGCAACTACGGTTTAAAGTGTAGTTTCAATCCAACCTTCAGCGTGGGAGGCGCAAATAAATCCGGCTGGATTTGCGATGACACTTATGCGCTAGCGGAGGGTCCGGTGGTGCTGATGATCGAAAATTACCTGTCTGGATTTCTCTGGCGATTGACGCGGAAGTGTCCATACTTCATTGAGGGCTTGCGCCGCGCTGGATTCAACAAAGGCTGGTTATAGAGATGCACCGGTCCCGGCGGAAGAGGCATGATACTTCGAGGCTTGCTGCTGTTTGTACCGGTCTCCCTGATCCTGGCCTTTTGGGTTCACGCATCGCCGCTCGTAGTCTTCGCAGCTAGCGCCGTTGCCATCGTCCCGCTCGCCGATTGGATCCGGCGGGCCACCGATAATCTGGCGAGCGGCGCCGGACCGGCCATCGGCGGCCTGGTAAACGTCACCTTTGGAAGTATCGCGGAATTAATCCTGGCGCTGTTTGTCCTGGCTTCAGGCCACACTGCGATTGTCAAAGCGCAGATCACCGGTTCGCTGATCGCTACCAGCCTCCTGGGTTTGGGCGCCGCGATCATTGTGGGAGGTTGGAGGCGCGAGAGGCAGACTTTCCAGAGGAAGCGCGCGGGATTGCTGAGCAGCCTGCTGATCCTGTCCGTGATCGCGATATTGCTTCCGGCTCTGTTCGACTACACCGAACGCAGCGTATTTGCGCATCCGGACACCGGGCCGCTCGATGAAAAGCTGAGCATATGCGTTTCGGTCGTCCTCATCCTGGTCTATCTCGCAAATCTGATTTATACCCTAATCACGCACCGCGATGTTTTTGCCCTTCGCCAATCGCAAGAGCAGCCGGATTGGCCGGTTTGGAAGTCTCTGGGAATTCTGTTCGCTTGCACCGCTGCTGTAGCAGTAGAGGCGGATTTGATTGCGGCGAGCCTGCAAGGGACGGCGGATCGGCTCGGCTTGACTCCGTGGTTCCTCGGCATCATCGTGCTTGCAACCGTCGGCAACGCGGCCGAGATCATCGCTGCGATGTACTTCGCGCGCCAGGACAGGATGGCGCTGGTCATGGGAATCTGCATAGGCTCGACGGTTCAGGTAGCGCTCCTGCTTGCTCCACTCCTGGTCCTGATCTCATATTTCATGGGCCATCCCATGAACCTGGTATTTGCGAATCCACTCGAGTCGATCGCGGTCGCCGGCGCCGTATTCGCAGTGAATGCCATTGCCGCGGATGGAGAGACCACCTGGTTCGAGGGAGTGCTGCTCGTCGCGGTCTATGCCCTGTTCGGCCTAGCGTTCTTCTTCGCTACGCCGTGACGGTTATTCTGCCCTGTCTGTACTATCATCGGCAAAACAGCCGGTTTTGCGCGAATACGAAGCTGGCAGGCGGATACCAGCGCGCCGGCTGAGAGGGGGAGCCGATCGGATATCTATGGCGGACGTTCTCCGGGCAGGTCACGAGGATTGGTTTTCCGATGCGCGCAACGCCGTTGCTCGCGCGCTTTCGGAGTTTCTGGCTGTTCCTTCGTGCATCATCGTTGGCTTTTTGGCGGCTGCCGCGGGCACTTATCTGCTAGACCGCGCCAATCCCGCGTGGCTAGCTCCCGCGCGAGAGCTATTGCGAACGCAGGTGTTTGCAAAGTCCACTGGAACGAGTAATTTACTGAGCGCCATAGCGGGTGGCTTGATGACGGTCACGTCCATCACCATCTCGCTTCTTCTTCTGGCCTTGCAACAGTCCGCTGCGAACATGACGGCCCAGGTCTTCGATCAGTTTCTTCGCCGCCGGCTCAATCAGGCGTATTTCGGTTTCTTCATCGGACTCGCGCTTTACACGATAGTGACCCTGGCTACCGTCACCGAGTCGTTGAATCCCGTCTTCGGCGCGGCGCTTGCAGTTCTTCTGACCGTCGTCGCTCTATACCTGTTGATCGTTCTGCTGTACACCACGGTCAACCAGATGCGGCCGGCGCAAATCATCCAAGCCATTCACGACCACGCTCTGGCAGCGCGCGAGTGCCATCTCCGCTTGGTCCGCAAGACGCGCCGGACGCCGGAGTGCGATGGGCATACGATCGTCCCAGTGCGGGCCGGCGTGGCGGGGTTCGTCGCCAGAATCGACGTGGACGCCATTGGCCGCGCTGCACGCGAGCTGCCCGGCGGGGCCGAGGTCGAATTAATCGTGGCGGTTGGCTCCTACGTTGCGTATCACGACGTGATCGCCGTGGGAAAGGCGCGGACGCCCGGCAATGCGGATGCGCTCACCAAGGTAACGCTGGACGCGGTAATCCTGGAAACCCAGCGCGACATCGCAACCGATTGCGCGTACGGCGTCGAGCAATTGGCTATGATCGGCTGGACCTGTATTTCGTCGGCCAAGTCCAACCCGGCAGCGGGATTGCTGACCATTCGCGCCCTCCGGGACATCATGGCCCATTGGTCGGCGGAAAAAGAAGAGGAGCGGCAATCGGCGATCCTGCCGGTTGTATATGCGGACAACTCCTTTGAGCAGTTGATGGACGCGTTTGAGTCCCTGGCTGTCGCATCCTCCGAATCCCTGCAACACCAGGCGTTCGCCGAAGTGATCCTCACCTTTGCCACCATGTACCAGCGCTTGCCACCGGAACGTCAACCGCGCGCGGAGGACTTAATCCTGCGCGTCTTGTCGGCCCTCGGCGATCACGTGCTTACCCGGGATCTGAACACCGCGCTGACGGACCTTGTCCATACGTTGACCGCTTGTGGCCGGTTAGAAACCGCGGCTTTGGTCGGAGTGGCGCAAGAGAAGCTTCAACATTCCGTTGGCAAGCTCAACTCCAGATCCACTCGGGTTCCCGGCCAATAGCCGGCAGGATGGATTCCGTAATTCCATTCGCATTGGAAAGTAACCCTCCGAAGTTTGGCCGGCGCAAAGTCCGTTTCTGATATCAACCTGTTTCCGGCAGAGGCAGCCCAAACTCTTGCGCGGAGTTTCTTTACTTCACCAACTCCGATGCATGGCCGCGGCGATGGTGAACACCGCCTTGCCCATGGGCGCGCTCGTATCGATCGCGACCCCTTTCACGGTGAATGGAATTACAGCATACTCCCCCGCTCCGTTTGAATGTTCTATCTATTTCGTGTTATTTCGTGACAGCGCCTAAGTATCGACGAACGTCAATGCACCCAATTGAAACGGCGGCAAAAGTCTGGCGCCCTGAAGCGGTGTTTTTCTAAAGGTCGCCCCCGGCGGAAAGTTCCGCTCCAGCGAATTCGCGTAGAGCGCGTTCATCCGGGACCGTTACGAGCCTGCCGTTGAGCGCAATCAGCCCGCACTGCTGCAGGTGCGCGAACGATCGGGAGATTACTTCCCTGACCGAACCTAGACGCGCGGCAATTTCAGGCCGGGTCGCCGTAAGCTCAACGACGCTACCTTCCTCAGAACGGATGCCGCTAGCGCCAACGAGCGAAACGAGGTAGTGAGCAAGACGCTGCTCGACACTTCGCAGCGCCAGCGTTTCGATCAGTTCAGCAGCCAGCCGCAGCGCGTGCGATAAATCCCTTGCAAGATTCCAAAACACAGCGGGATGATCCCGGCAAAACTGGTACACATCCCGCTTTTCAATAAAGA
>JBDTAT010000859.1:0-7128 GCA_039924505.1 Bryobacteraceae bacterium | reverse complement strand
CACCTATGCGAGTAAACCCAATCAGCCGCGCCAGCCACCATCCAAACGCTCGCTTCAAAAATCCAACTTGCGCCACGCCTGCCCGAACGCCCGCAAGGCCATCCGCCCTTCGGGTACGATCCATGACCGCAAATTTTGAACGAGCCGAAGTCCCTATACCGATAACACTAGGGCACTTCCGGCCTCGATTCAACCCACAGCCGAAGCTGATCGAGGTCGGCGATGTCGATCAACCGGTCTTGCATGCGGTCGATCGAATGTTGACGAACCCCTGGCGGCAGTTCCGCCCAGCTCGCAATTTTCGGCATCAGCCGCCGAAGGCCATGCGGCCCAACCGGCCGCCAAGTTGCTTCACCACTTCGGCGTCAGTCTCACTACGAAACCGGCCGGCTAGATCGAAAAACTCTTGCCGCCTGCCTTTCTCCGCTTCAAGACCGTTCTCAATCAGTTCCAATAACATCCGGTTGGCGCTCACTCGCCGGCTCTTCGCCAGGCTGCGCACCTGCGTCGCGACGCTTGCCGGAAGACTCACGCTCTGGCGGACCGCTTTCCGCGGGTGCTTCATGGCATCAGTATGCACCAGAATGGTGCGAAAGTATTCATCTGTGCCGAACGGCTCGGGCGCCAAATTTATTTCCTCTTCGCTACCAATAACTTCATGCACCCACGCACTATGGCTCCGGTACCGCCGTCAGCCGCGTCACCCGGCAGCCCCTATCAAAACGCCCGCGTCAAAAAGCCAACTTGCGTCACACCCGCCCCTCCCTCATCGCGCCCGCCAGCCCATCCAGCCGCTCCGGAGCCACCTGCCAGCCCCCATCAAAACGCCCGCGTCAAAAAGCCAACTTGCGTCACACCCAACCCTCCCCGAGCGCCCCCGCCAGCCCATCCAGCCGCTCCAGAGCCACCCGGCAGCCCCCATCAAAACGCCCGCGTCAAAAAGCCAACTTGCGTCACACCCGCCCATCCCCGAAGGCGCCCGCCAGCCCATCCAGCCGCCCCCGCGCCACCCGGCGGCCCCCATCAAAACGCCCGCGTCAAAAAGCCAACTTGCGTCACCCCCGACCCTCCCCCAGCGCAGCCGCAAGCTCATCCGGCCGCTCCGATCCGATCAGGACCGTGCCGCCGCCGGCCAGCTCAATCCGCACCCCGCGCGTGCCGCCAGCCGTGTACGCTTTCCCCTGGCTGGTCATACGGATGCCGTACCCGCCGCAGTCGCGCACCGGATCGTACGTGACCGTCTTCACGGATTTGATCTCAGCTTGCCGAATCCGCCGCGCGCGCCACAACCCGCGCATCTGCAGCGTCAACACGCCGCCGCGAACTTGCGTCACCAGCCGCACCGTAATCAGCCGGAGATAGACCAGCCACAGGAAAATCATCCAGCCTTCGAGACCGGCATTCGACATCGGCTGCCTTCCCGCGGAATGGCCCAGCCCCACCTGCCATACCACCATCAGCGTCATGCACAGCGGCGGGACCGCCAGCACGATTCGCACTCTCCGTTGGCGGAACCATTGCGCTTCGTAAAACCGGACCGTTTGCCTCATCGCCGCTTGCCTCAGCGCAGCAGGCCGAGCGTGTACTGCAACGCGGAGTACTGGCTTTGATAGTCGAACTTCGCGTCCACGTTCTCGATCTCGGCTTGCGTGACGTTCAACTGCGCCTGCGTCAGCTCCACGATCGATGCCAGGCCGAGATTATAACGGCCTTGGGACAGTTCAAGCGCCAGCGACGCTTGGCTCAGAAATTGCGCGCTGACGTCAATGCTCTGGTAAACCGTTACGGCATTGGCCCATGCGACCCGGACGTCGCGAGCGACCTGCTGCTGGCGGTCGCGAAGCCGCTGATCGGCCTCCAGCGCCCGGTACTGCGCGGCTTCGCGGCGCGCCGTGAAAAGATGGCCGTTGAACACCGGGATGTCCAGATTGACGGCCGCGCCTTCGTATCCGATCGGGATCTGCGGGCCCGTGGCCGGTTGATTGATAAAAGGAAGCAGTCCCGCCACCCCCAAAACGGTGACGGTCGGATGTCTCAGATCTTTTTCCGCCTCCGCGAATTTGTTCGCCGCATCGCGGGCGAATTGCAGGCTCGCCAGTTCGGGCCGGTTGGCCATGGCTTCGGCGATCAGCGGGTCCGCCTGCGCGGGCGGGGAGGGCGGCAGCGGCTCGTCCGCCAGAGCGTAGTTGACCGGTTGATCCGAGCCGAGCGCTCGCGCCAGCTCCGCGAACGCCCCTTGCACGCTGTTCTGCGCGCGCAGCAGAAGCAGCTTCGCCTCCGACACGTTCACTCCGGCGAAGCTGACGTCCAGTTGGGACTTCAGATTATTGTTCGCCAGCGTGGTCACCTGATCGAGCAAAAGCTGCCGCGCCGCCACCGTCTGGTTGGCGACTCCCACCAGCGATTGCGCATGCAGCACATCGAAGTACGATCGCGTGACTTGCAGCAGCACATCGTACCGCGTGGCCTGATATGTTTGCGTGGTGGCTTGCGCGGAGAGGCGCGTGCTCGCCACCAGATTGTTCGTCCGGCCCATGTCGGTGACCAGTTGCGCCACGCTGACGCCCTGCCCGAACCGGTCGAACAGCCGCGAGGCGCTCAATACTCCCGCCCCGACCCGCGCCTGGCTGTTCCCCTGCGTTCCGGTGATGTCGGCGTTGACCGCCGGGTAGTAGGCCGAGCGCGCTTCGGTGATCAGTTCATTCGCCACCGACACTTCACTTTGCGCGGCAAGCACCTGCGGGTGGTTCTTCAGCGCCAGCGCCTCGGCCTCCGGCAGGGTAAGTTTGGGAATCGTTTGTCCAACGGCGATTTGCCCGGCGGCGAGCGCCGCAATGAGCGCAAAGGGTGCGGCGCGCACCATCGCCCGCGGCAGAAACCATTTCGCGCCGCACTCCGTTTTGCGCGATTTAATCGAAGCGACCACAACGGTTCTAAACCGCATGCCGTGTTTTGCCTCCGTACACCATCAGATAAGCGGCGGGCACGATGATGACGGTCAGAATGACGGAAACCGTCAGGCCGCCAATCAAGGCAATCGCGAGCGGGGCGTACTGTTCGCTGCCGGTTCCCATCTTCAGCGCCATCGGCACCATGCCGATGATGGTGGCGAGCGACGTCATCAGAATTGGGCGCAGCCGCACGCGGCAGGAGGTGATTACCGCATCCTCGACGGATTTTCCCTGTTCCTCCAACCGGTGGGCGAACTCGACAATCAGGATGCTGTTCGACGCGGCGATGCCGACCAGCATCAGCACGCCCATCAGCGACATGACGTTCAGCGTCGTGTGCGTTAGCGGCAGCACAATCATGACGCCAATGAAACCCATCGGAATCGCGAGCATGATGAGAATCGGATCGGTGAAGGAGCGGAATTGAGCCACCAGAATCAGATACAAAAGCACCGCGGCCAGCAACAGGCCGATGCCAAAACTCTTAAACGACTCCCGCATTCCGTTCACCATGCCGCGCAGCTCAACTCGAACGTTCCCGGCGATTTTCATCTCGCCCAGCAGGTTGCTGATCCGCGCCGAGACTTTTCCCAGATCCTCTCCGGATGGCGTCACGTATACGTCCGTCACCGGCTGGATTTGATAGTGATCCACTTCCGTCGGGCTTTGCAGCGGCGTCATCTTCACCACCGAGTCGAGCGTGGTCGGTTCCTTCAGGTTCGGCGCGCGCAGCGGTATGTTTTTCAGGTCCGCGAAGTTGTGGATCGCGGGGCGCCCATTTTCGTAGTACTGCACCGTCAGAAAATAATCGTTGCCGGTTTTGTGATCCACCCAGTAGTTGGGCGCAATCATGGTGTCGGAATTCAGCGCCGTGATGACGTTGTCCACAATTTCCTTGGGGTTCAATCCCAACTCGGCCGCGTGGATGCGGTCCACATCCAGGCGCACCGCCGGGTAATTCATGTCCTGCGGAATATACACCTCGCCAACGCCCGGCAGCTCGCGAATACGGGAGGCGAGTTGCTGCGCGACCTTGAACGTCAGGTCCAAATTGCGGCTCGCTACCTGCACATCTACTGGCGCCGGCATTCCGGAATTCAAAATGGCGTCCACCATCGAACCGCTGCTGAAGAACGTGCGCAAACTTGGATAGCGGCGGCCAATCTCGCGTTGCACCCGGTCCATATATTCAAAACTGCTGGTCTTGTGCGAATCCTCGAGCTGCACCTGCACCGTCGCGGTGTACGGGCCGGCGTTCGTCGTATACAGCGCCGAAAAGTCCGGCACCACGCCGATGTTCGACACGATGATCTTCAAATCCTTGGGATCGACCACGTGGCGGATCAGATCTTCCACCTGGGCCACATACGCGTCCGTAAGTTCGATACGGCTCCCGGTGGGAGCTTTCAGATTGATCGTGAACTGGCCGGCGTCGGTCCTCGGAAAGAACGCCACCCCCAGCAGCGGATACAGGCCAAGGCTCCCAACGAACAGCAACAGCAACAGCGCGACCGTAACCCCCGGCCACACCAGCGCGCGCCGCACCACCCGCTCGTAGAAATCGAGCACGTGGGTGAACATCCGGTTAAACCATCCGACGAAGCCGCCCTGCGCCGCGTGTTCCTGTTCCGGCGTCATCTCCGCGCCGTCCGCCGAATTCGCGTGATGAAATCCCTTCAGGAACCGCGCGCAGAACAGCGGGATCACCGTCATCGCGACAAAGTAGGAAGCGAACAACGAGATGACCACCGCCAGCGCCAGCGCCGAGAACAAAAATTTGCTGACGCCATAGAGCAGCGTGACGGGAAAGAACACCACTACCGTGGTCAGCGTGGCGGACAGCACCGCCAGGTTGACTTCGGCGCCGCCCTCCTCGGCCGCTACCTCCGGCGATGCGCCCATCTCCAAATGGCGGTAAATGTTTTCGAGCGAGATCACCGAATTGTCGATAATGCGCGAGAACGCCAGCATCAGCCCGCCGAGAATCATCGTATTTACTGTGCTTCCCATCAGGTTCAGGACGACGAAGGTGCTCAGCGCGGACAACGGAATGGAAAGAAACACAGCCAGCGTCGCCCGCAGGCTGCCCAGAAAAATCAGGATCATCAGGCTGGTCAGCACCAGTCCTATCAAGCCTTCGTGCAGCAGCGTCGTGATGGCCTCCTTGACGAAGGCCGATTGATCGAACACCACCGTGGTGGTGAGTTGCTTGGGAATATCGAACAGGCGCGGCAGCATATCGCGGATGCCATTCACCACCGCGATCGTGTTCGTGTCGCCGCCCTGTTTCATGATGGGCAGGTACACCGAGTGCTGCCCGTCCACGCGCACAATGTTGTACTGCACCTGCGCCGCGTCCTTGGCTTCCCCGACATCGCCCACCGTTACCGAGCTCTGGCCCACCGTTTTCAGCGGCAGGCTGTTCAAATCGTCGACCTTATCTACCAGGCTGTTGGAGTAAACGTAATAGTCCGTCGGCCCCATCTTCACGTCGCCGGCCGGAAGGATCAGATTGTTGTTGTTGACCGCCGACACCACATCCATCGGACTCAACTGGCGCGAGAGCAGCTTGTACGGATCGACGTAAACCATGATCTGGCGCTGTTTCCCTCCGAACGGCGGAGGAATCGTCGCCCCTTTCACCACCACAATCTGGTTCCGGATGGTGAACCGTCCAATATCCTGAAGTTGCGTCTGCGACAGGCCCGCGCCCTTCAGCGTAACCAGGCAAACTGGCAGGCTGGAGGCGTCGAATTTCAAAACGACCGGTGGCAGCGTTCCGGGCGGCAGGCGCTTGAGGTCGGCCATGGCCAGATTCGAAAGTTGGCTGACATCGGCGTCCGCGTTCGTGCCGGGCTGAAAGATCACCTTGATGATGCTGATCCCGAGCATCGAGCGCGACTCCATATGATCGATGCCGGCCGCCAGCGTGAAGAAACGTTCCAGCGGGTCGGTGATGTCGGTCTCAATATCCTGCGGCGGCATGCCGGAATAAAAGGTGGCGACCACGGCCTCGGGAATATTGATCGGCGGAAACAGATCGACAGGCATGCGCAGCACGCTGGTCACGCCAATGATGGTCAGCACCAGGCAGACCACCACAATGAAATACGGATTGCGGATCGAAAAGCGGGACATGAAGATTCCTTGGCCGGCGGCCGGCGTCTACTCGTCTTTCTGGCCTTGGTATTGCGGCATCTCGACTACCTGCGCATGCACCGCCTCGCCGGCCTTCAGCGCGCTACGGTCGCTGACTACCACTTGGTCGCCTTCATTCAAGCCCGAGAGAACCTCGGCGTCGGTGGCCGTTTGCAATCCGAGCGCGACGTTTCGAACTTCAATCTTGCCGGCCCCGTTCACAACGTACACCGTCGCCTGGTCGCCGGCGTGGTTCACGGCTTGGACCGGCACAGCCAGCGCATTCGGCTTTCGCTCCAGCGTCAGCGCCGCTTCCGCGTACATGCCGGAAATCAGCAGGCGGTTGGTGTTGACGACGTCCACTTCGGTGTGCATCGTGCGCGTGTCTTCCTTCACATCCTCGGAAAAACGGGCGATCTTTCCGGGGAACGCGCGGTTCAGCGCCGGCACCCGCACGTCCACCCGATCGCCCACGCGAATATAGCGGACCGAGGATTCCGGCACCGGGATCACCAGCCGGAATACATCGTCCTGCGAAATGCGCACCAGCGGCATCGCCTGTGTGCTGGAACTGGTGCCGGCCTGCAGCAGCGTGCCGAGATTCGCGTACCGCTGCGTGACCACGCCGGTGAACGGAGCGGTGATTTTCGAGTACTCGAACAGAATTCTGTCGTGCTCTTTCTTGGCCTCGGCGCTGAGGAGCTGGCTCTGCGAGGATTGGACGCCGGACCTGGATTCTTCCACCTGCGCCTCGGCGGCCAGGTCCTTGCCTTGCGCTTCATCGATTTCCTGTTGCGCCACCAGGCCGGGCTTCGTTTTCGAAACGCCATCCAGGCGCTGGAATTGCAAATGCGAAACGCGATGTTGAGCCTCCACGCGGGTGAGGTCGTGATCCGCGTGGGTCACTTGGTCGTGCGCGTTGCGAATGGCGTCGTCGTCCTGAACCAACTGCGCCTGCAGTTCGGGAATTTCGAGGACGGCCATTATCTGGCCCTTTTTTACGCGGGAGCCGTAATCGACCAGCAGATCGTGGACGTAG
>JBDTAT010000858.1:0-4680 GCA_039924505.1 Bryobacteraceae bacterium | reverse complement strand
AGGTATATATCTACAGTACTATTACTATTAGTACAATACCCGCAAATGAGGGTATATACCCTGGAATTTAAAATGCGATTTTTACGCCTAATTGTACGATGCGACCGCCGCCGTTCGTGCCGGTGATGTAACCGAAGTTCGCATTGCCGAGCGTCGTGCCGGGGTTTGAGAACTGCGGAGTGTTGGACACGCTGAAGGCTTCTCCGCGCAATTGGAGATTCCATCGCTCCGAAAGTGCGATGGTTCTGAAGAGAGAGAAATCGAGGTTGAAGAGGCCGGGGCCACTGATGGGATTGCGTCCGAGATTTCCGAACGTCAACGCGGCAGGAGCGGCGAAGCTGGATTGGCTGAACCATGCGTGATTCAAGCCGATGCCGTGGGTGACGCCGATGGGCGCAATCAGGTCGGGCGACTGGTTATTTCCGGGGGCGAGCAACCCGGCCGCGCTGTAGGTGAAGTTCAAGGGCGCGCCGGTGATGAGCGTCAGAATTCCAGAGACCTGCCAACCGCCGGCGACGGCGGCTGCGGGACCGGAGGCGAGCCAATGTTTCCCTTTTCCGAAGGGCAACTGATAGATATAGCTCTGAGTAAAGTTCTGCGTGTGGTTGAAGTCGAGCGGAGCGTAGTTGCGATGGCCGTAGCCAGCGACGTAATAGAGCAAGCCGCCGTCGTCGCTAGTCTGATAGCCCATCGCTTTGCTCCAGGTGTACGCGGTGGTTATGAGCAACCCGTCGGAGAAACGGCGGTCCAGTTTTACTTGCAAGGCGTTGTAGTTGGAGGAGAAGCCCTCAAAGACGAGATTCGTGTTGGCGGTGCGGCCGAACGCGGCGTCGAGAGGTTGGCCCTTGATGCCGAGTCCGATAACGGTGGCGGCGTTCATGTTGACGTTCGATCCGATATCGACTCCGTGGTTTCCGACGTAGGCGGCATCCAATGTGAAGTGTTTGGGCAACGCCTGCTGGATGGCGAAATTCCACGACTCGACGTAGGGCTGTTTGAAGCGCAGATTCACGACTTGATAGACTTGGTTGGGAGCATTCGCGATGATGCCGTTGGCCGGAATAACAGCCGGCGTGGGCGGCGGGAAGCCGGCCTGGAACGTGGCGATCTGTCCGTTCGGCAGCAGCGCAGGACCATAGCCGGCGACCACCGGATTGAATGTGTTGTTCTGATTGATGGGGAAATTGTAGGCGTAGGTATTATCGGGGAACGGCGTGTAGCTGACGCCGAAGCCGCCGCGCAGCACAGTGGAAGCCGTCAAGCGGTATGCCACTCCGACGCGCGGCGCGAAATTTTTGTAGTGCGTCGCCATGCCCAGGTTCTTCGGATTATTGCCGATGCCGGCGACGACGAGGCTATTGGTGGAGGGATCGTAATTAGAAAAACCGCCGGCGAAGCGGGGCGTTGCGGGCGGATAAAATTCCCAGCGGACACCGAGATCGACGGTGAGTTTGGGCGTAACCGCCCATTTGTCCTGCACGAACGTGAAAAGCTGCCAAGCGCGGTAGGCGGGAAAATAGGTCGGAAGATCGCGGCCGACTTGGTTTGGAGTATCGAGCAGGAAGCTGGCGAAATCGTTCCCGAAACTGGTTTTGGCTCCAGGGATGGAGGTCTGGCCGTCGCTGAAGCTGAAAGTCCCTCGGGCACCGTAGGTAATCATGGCGAGTAAGTCGTCGCGGATACGCCGCAGATCGCCGCCCCATTTCAGCGTGTGATTGCCGAATGTTTTCGTCCAATTGTTGACGGCGTCGATGTTGGCTTCCGAGCGAATCCATGGGAGGTTGATGGAGTAACCCACGACCGGACTGGAGTAGCCACCGATGTTCACGCTGGACAAGCCGCTGGTGAACGGATCGAGATTGACGCCGGGGATGCCGAGGGCCGTGGACGCGTTGGTCCCGTAGTCGGAGTTTTGCGCGGAGTTGCGATAGTGCGCGGCGCCAACGCGAAATTCGGTAATGAGAGTGGCCGAGAGGATGCGGGTATAGTTAATCCCGGTGCTGAACGCGTTTTGCACGCCGGTGGCCTCGAAGGCTCCCTGGGCCGGACCGCCGGCTAATCCGTAGAGCGGCGCCTGGAAGGTAGCGGGCCGCTGAAAGCTGTAGCGTCCGCTGATGCGGTCTTTGTCGGTCGGGTTGTAGTCGGTCTTCACGTCGAAGGAATCGATATCCTTCCGGAACGGCAAAGTGGCAAAATAATTCGTCGTAAAACCAGCGGAAGTCGGCTGCGGAATCAGACCGAGGATTTTAGTCGAGATCGGGTTGATGAGGCTGGCCGGAATCTGGTTGTTGGGGAACGGTGTGCGGCCGGCGCCGTCCGGATTGCCGGTGAACGGATTATATATGACGGTGGGAGAGGCGGCGAGATTTCCCGTGCGGAAATCGGGGGTAGGGATGCTTTCCAGGTTGACGTTCGATTCGTGATCGAGCACCTTCAGGTAATCGCCGAAAATGAATAACTTGTTTCGGACGATGGGCGCCGAGATGTTGCCGCCGAAATAATTGTAGGCGAGATGGGCGATGGCTGGATCGAAGAAATTGCGGGCGTTGAGCGCGTTGTTCTTGAAGAACTCGTAGGCCTCGCCATGAATTTGATTCGTGCCGGATTTGAGGATGACATTGGTGACGGCGCCGGTGGCGCGGCCGAGCTCAGCTTCGAAATTGCTGGTGGAGACATCGACGGTTTGGATGGCTTCGATGGGGGGAATGATCATCTGAAGCAAGCCGGTGCGCTCATTATCGTCGATGCCTTCGAGCTGGAGGTTGTTCCCCATGCGCGGCTGGCCGTTGACTTCGGTTTGGAGCGACTGCTGCGCATTGAAGAACTGGGAGTGGGCGTTGAAGGCGCGGGTGGCGCCGGGGACGAGACTGATGAGGCCCTGAAAATTGCGGTTGGTTCCGAGCGGCATGGCCTCCACTTGCACCGTTTCAATTTTGCGGCCAGTGTCGGCGCGGTCGGTTTGGAGGGGCGGCGCAGTGGCTTCGACCGTGACGGTCTGGTTGACATCGCCGAGCGGCAGGGCGAGATCGACGCGGACGCTGGTGTTCACGACGACGTCAACTTTTTCGCGGGTGACTTTCTTGAAGCCTGCTTGGGTGACGGTGATGGTGTAGGTTCCGGGCGCGAGATCCGGGAACGCGTAATTGCCGGCATCCGAGGTAGTGGCTTCGCGGGCGACGCCGGTGTTGACTTCGAGAATCGCAACATGGGCTCCCTGGATGAGGGCGCCGGAGGCGTCGGTGACCGTGCCCAGGAGAGAGCCGTTGACGGCTTGGCCGTAGAGCGAACCGGCGAGGGCGGCAATGAAGAGGGCTGGAAGGAACAGCGGCAGATATATGAGTTTTAGTTTCATCCGGTTTGTTTATTTTAAGCCGGGCGGGAAGAGCGACGCTGGGGTTGGCCTTCCATCGCCGCTCTCAGAATGCGATGATTCGCGTCTGATAACCGCGGCCGTTGCCCTTGAGCCACGCCAACAAATCCGCATCCAGCCGGATGGTCAGTTGGGTTTTCGCCCGTGGCCATGGCGCCGTGGCCTTGGTGAAAAAGGCTCTGTCGAGCGGCGGAATGTCCGAGTAGTCGATGTCGGCATCTTTCATCCGATCAAGCCTCGCCAAGTCGCTTTCGATAAATTTTTCGCTCCCGCCGGTTCGCCTTTCTCATGGAGATAATTCGGGTTGCAACGCCGCGCGGCTTGACGACGCGACATCAGTTCTTCGCTCGTCCCATTCGTATCTCATTCTAATGTAGTGCGTCATGCAGAATGCCGATTATCCAACGCCTTCCGGGCGCGTTTGACTTTTTCCAGGATGTCGGTTGCTTTGGCTGTCCAGATGAACGGTTTGGGTGCCCGGTTGTGGTGGTCGATGTAGTCCGCGATGGCCGTGATCGGTTCCTCCACGTCGCGAAAGACGCCACGACGGAGACGCTTGTCAGTGAGGTCGCGGAAAAAGCGCTCCACCCTATTGAGCCACGAACTGCTGGTGGGTGTGAAGTGCATGTGGAAACGGGGGCGCCGGGCCAGCCACCGTTGGACCTTCGGATGTTTATGGGTGGCGTAGTTATCCGCGATCAGGTGGATTGCTCTCGCTCCCGGGGTGGCTTCATGAATCACGCGCAAGAACTTGAGCCACTCCTGATGACGGCGCCGGGCGTCGCTCATGCCGATGACGGCGCCATCCAAGGTGTTCAGAGCCGCGAACAAGGTCGCCGTGCCATTGCGTTTGTAGTCATGTGTCATCGTCCCGCAGCGGCCTTTCTTCAACGGTAATCCAGGCTGCGTGCGGTCCAGAGCCTGAATCCGGCTCTTTTCATCCACGCAAAGTACCAGCGCATGTTCGGGAAGATGGAGATAAAGCCCTACGATGGCTTCCAGTTTCCCGGCAAACTGCGGATCGTTGCCGAGCTTGAACGTCTTGACCAAGTGCGGCTTGAGGCCGTTTGCATGCCAGATGCGGCGGACCGTGGCGGCACTCACACCAACGGCCGCGGCCATGGTGCGTGTGCTCCAGCGGGTTGCTGCGGCCGGTTTCTCCCGCGTCGTCTGGTCCACGATTTGCTTCACCTTGGCAGCGGGCACGGTGTGCGGGCGACCGGGTCGAGGCGCGTCTTTCTGCAGCGCATCCAAGCCGCCCTCCCGAAAGCGGTTGCGCCAGCGCGCCGCTTTCTCGGGCGTGATGCCCA
>JBDTAT010000857.1:0-2543 GCA_039924505.1 Bryobacteraceae bacterium | reverse complement strand
GCCAGTGGCCGCGGACAAACACGTAGCCGCGCGGTCCGCGATCCCAACGGGACCGCACCCAATAAGCGCTGGGATGCGGTGGATGCGCCCAATACCCCTGCGCCCACACCCAATTTCCACGCCCATGCAAATCCCAGTATCCGGACACCCACGCGTAGCCGGGACCGGGCGCATAACCGTAGACTTCGGCGCGCGGCGGAGGCGGCGCACCTGGGAAATACGCCACTCGCGCGGCGCAACCGGCCGTCAACAATACTGCCAGCATCGGAATCAACAGCAGCGTGCGTTTCATCTTCGACTCCTGCATTGTGAAACGCATCGCGCAGCCGCCGGGTTGCGTGCCTGAGGATTTGTTAATGCTAAGCCAATTTCATCCGCTCGACCGCGAAAGCGCCGTCATCACGCGCCGGTAGTCGCCGTCGGAGTGGAGTTTCTCAGCCGTCTTCCGGACGGCTTCACGGATTTGCTCGTCGCCGGGATAGCGCGCGGCCGCGGCGATAAGGACGCTGCTCTTATCGCCATCGGAGTTCATACGGCCGGCCGAGCGGACGACTTCAAGCGCGGTGGACGGCGATACATGACTGCCGGATAGAACCGCCATCAGCACCCGGCCATGGTCTCCGTCGGAATTCATGGCGTCGGCCGCGGCGAAGAACGGCGCGCGCAGAATCGGGTCATCGACGCTGCCCTGGGCGAGCGCGATTAGCACGCCGGCCCGGTCCCCATCGGAGCGGATTTGGCGGGCCGAGTCCGCCGCATCGGCCAGCGTAAGACTAGAGAGACCGGGCCGCTTGAGCAATGCGGCCAGCACGCGCTGGCGGTCGCCATCGGAGCGGATGCTATTCACGGCATTGAAAAATGCCCGGCGCGCGGGCTCGTCTTCCGTATAGCCGCCGAGCGCGCCTATTAAAACGCCACACTTATCGCCATCCGAGTTCATCGCGGCGGCCGAGCGGAATACCGGCAGCGCGGAATCGCGCCGGCCGGCGCCGTGGGCGGTGGCGGCCGCAAGCACACGCCTCCGGTCGCCGTCGGATTGGATGGTATTCGCGGCGCGGAACCACTCGCGCCGGACATCGCCGCCCGCGTCCAGTCCTCCGGCGATACTCAGGAGTACGGTCGCCTTGTCGCCATCGGAGTTCATGCGCGCCGCGGACTTGGCCACCAGCGCCAGCACGCCCGGGCTACCCGGATCGTCGCCCGCCAACTCCACTAACACGCGGCGCCGGTCGCCATCGGAGCGAACGGTCGCAACGGTGTCGAAGATTTCGGCGCGAAGGCCCGCGTCGAAATACACTGGCGCCGCCGCGATTAGCAGCGATCTCTTGTCGCCATCGGAATTCATTTGCCGCGCCATCCGCATCGCGGCGCGAAGCTGCTCCGTCCCCATTCCGCCCTGGGCAATGAGATCGCGCAAATAAGTCCGGCGGCACCCATCGTTGTGTATCAGCGCGATTTCGGCCAGCACGCCATCCGGCCCGCGCAGCCGTTCGAGACGGCGGATACGCGTATCGGCGTCGATGCACGTTTGCCGGAAAATCTCCGGTAACATGGCGGCAAGCCACGCTTGTCCATCGGCGCCAAGGGCCGTTTTCACACCATTGGCATAGTACGTGCGCGCGATGTGGCCGGAGGAATCGGCGGCCTCATAGCGGCGCGTTTCAAAGAAGCCGCGGCGCTCCTCCAGCCGGAACCATCCGCCGGGTGAAACATCGCGGACGTCGCGCTCGTCATCGGTGAAATCGACGATGCCGCTCATATGCAACTCAACCGTCCGGCCGCGGTCGCTCCAGGTGATGTCGGCGTAGCGCGCGCCGATATCGGAATGTTGGGCGAGCGCGATCAGTTCCGGCGCGCTTCCGGCGGCCACGACCGCAACCACCAGCGCCGCCACCGCAATCAGAAAGCGCCGAACCGATACCGAGGGGGCAATGTTCCGCGTGCGGTCGAGCAGCAATTCAATGCGCCGCGACAGATGCGGTTTGTTATCGGCCGCGCCGGTGGCAAGAACGGACGAGCGGCGCCAGACGGCGAGCTCGGCTAGGCGCGCCAAGCACTCCGCATAGGATCGCGGCCGTCCCGTGACCGCGAGCACACGGTCGTCGCAGGCAATTTCACGCTCCAGGTTGAGTCTTCGGCCGATCCAGTACACGACCGGGTGCAGCCAGAACACGGCCTGGATCAGCTTTTGCGCAAGATTGCTCCAGTCGTCGTAACGCGCCAGATGGGCGGCTTCGTGCAGAATGATCTGGCGCAGTTCCGCTTCGGAGAGCCGCGCGCGCAATGCGGCCGGAATCACGATCGCCGGATGGCGCAAGCCGGCCGCCAGCGGCGTCGAGGTTTCGGTAGAGACCAGGACGCGAATCCCCCGGCGCCCCAGCGGAAGATCGCCCGTGGCCATGCTGGAACCTCGCGACTTTAGCCCTTTGAGGACCGAATAGCTCAGCGACAAGCGGGCCAGGAGGCAGAGCGCGCACAGTCCCCAAACAAAGAGAGCCGCGCGCGGCCAGTCGCCGTCCGGAACACGCAGAGGAGGTTGTGTC
>JBDTAT010000856.1:0-3114 GCA_039924505.1 Bryobacteraceae bacterium | reverse complement strand
ACCAGTTAGAGCGCGCTGCCATGGACGCTGTTGCTGCCGGTCTTCAATACAATATTGACCTGGGCCCCAGCGGTTCGCCCGAATTCAGGGGATGACGAGGAGGACTGGACTTTGAACTCCTGGATGGCTTCGACGGGTGGAAGCACCGAGTACTGATTATTGAATGGATCGTTGTTATCCACACCGTCGAGCAGAAAATTGTTCGATTGCTCCCGCGCTCCATTGACGCTGAACGATCCTTTTGTCTGGATGTTCTGCGATCCGTCCGCCGGCATTTGCACTCCCGGCACTAACAGGGCAAAGCTGAGAAAATCCCGCTCATTCAGGGGCAACTGTCCTACATTGTGTGTATCCACCACGTATCCTACGCTCGCAGTAGTGGCATCGATCATCGATGCGGCGTCGGTCACTACCACCTGCTCCCGGACTGTGCCGAGTTGCAGGCTGACATCCAGCCGCACCGTCGCGTCAACTCCCACCTCTATCACCGGTAGGCTCACAGTGCGAAAGCCATCTTTCTGCACCTCTATCGTATACGGACCGGGCGGAAGCAGCGCCATCGAATATGTGCCGGCGCTGCCAGTCTCGCTGCGACGAACCGCTCCGCTGGTCTTACTGGTCGCCTTCAGATTGGCATTCGGAACCGCCGCCTGTTGCGGATCAGTGACAATCCCGGAAATAGACCCGGTGGGGTCCTGAGCCCACACGAACGAGAGCAATAATGCAACCCCCAAAGTGCATAAACGGAGTATGAGATTGGACATTTCGCTCCTCCTGTCTTCGTGCAACTCGAAGAACTCCGGTTTAAACTCATCGGCGATCTCAACAACCCAGCTCACCTCTGAACTATGACATGTAGTACATATGATGTAAACTCCATATCCGGCCCGTATACGTTTCCGGGGACCGGCGTCCTCCGAAACATTCCCAACATTCGGGATGCGCAGGCATGCCGAACTCGATCGTTTGCCGCTGACAGGGCAACTCGACCTGCTTCATCTCAACACGATCCTTAAAGATAGTTTTCAGGATGACTATCGCTGGGCAGACGATTTCTGTACTGTTTCATATTTCTAAGGACCGCGCCTGGTCTGCTTCTTCCGTTCCGGGACGGGAATGGACGACCTCAGCGCGAGTTCATTTGAGAGTTGAGCGTTCGAGCCGGGCGTCCGATAGATTGGACTTCTGCACGCTTCGTAAATCGGCACAACCGCGTCAAAATAGGCTGAGCGGGTGCAATTCCGGTTTCGACCAGCGCATCGTGTCGACCGAAAGGCGGCGGCCGTCGCTAATGACGGTGATCAAACCGTATTGGTCGGTGCGCAGCACTTCGGCGTGCCGCTCCTCCAGCCGGTCGAGCACGTCGGCGTTCGGGTGGTGAAACGAATTGTCCGCGCCTACGGAAATAATTGCGACCTCGGGACGCGTCAGGTCGAGGAATCCCGGAATGCTGGAGGTGTGGCTGCCGTGATGCGCGACCTTCAACACATCGACGTGGGAGAGCAGGCCCTCGTCAACGAGCCGCTTTTCCATCGGCTTCTCCATGTCGCCGGTCAGCAGGAATGAATTCGCACGGAACGTGATGCGGAATGCCAGAGAATCGTTGTTTTTCGGAACCGATGACGTGCGGTAGTCTTCCGGCGGTGACAGGACATCGATATGCGCGCCGCCGAAATCGAACTGGCGGCGGCTGTCCATGGCGACGATCTTCACACCCACCTGCCGCGCCTTCGCCGACACGCGCGACCAGGCCTCGCTCGGAGGATTGGCGCCGGTCCAAAGTTCACGGGGCCGGAAGTTTTCAAGTAATGCGTCCACGCCCCCGGCATGATCCTCATGCGCGTGCGTCAAGACAATTACGTTCACGCGGCGGATGGCGCGGCTCCACAGGTAAGGCGAAACAACGTCCTCGCCGATGTCCAGGCGCGGCTTCGGGCGATGACCGAACACCGGAATCCCTCCGCCATCCACGATCATGAGTTTGCCGTCCGGAAAGGCCACCAGAAGACTGTCGCCCTGGCCGACGTCGATGGCGGTGAGTTCCAATTTGCCGCGCGCCACTTCCGGCGCACGGGGTTGCCAAAGCAGCAGCGCGAACAGCGCCACCACCACGGCGAGAGACGGCCAACGCCAGCGGCGGCCGACGCGGATCGTCAAGCTGAGCAGCAGCAGCGACGCGACGAAGGCGATAGAAAGCCATAGCGGAGGATCGAGCACGCGCCACGGCGGCTCCCAGTGCGAATGCCATCGCGCGACTGCCTGGGACGCCATCAATAACATGTGCGCGGCCATCGCCGGAAGTTTCCAGCCGGTGAATATCGCTAAAAATCCAATGGGCACAATCGCCGTCATCATTGGCACAATCAGCACGTTTGCCGAAATACCGGAATACGAAACGCGATGGAAGTACACCGCCATGGGCAACGCCAAGCCCACCTGAAACACCGCCGACAGGGCAACCAGTTCGTAGACGAAGAAAACTACGCGAAGCAGAATCGCGAGACCGGACAGAGTCCAACGTTCTGGAATGCGGGTCCACAGCATCGCCGTTTCCGCCAACAGGCGAAGTTCGACACGGAACGCGGCCACGCGCGGCGCCAACCGCAAATCGAAATCCCGGTCGCGCAGATGCCGCAGACCCTTCGCCAGCGGCCCGGAGGTGGCGTCGAACAGCGGCGCCGCCAGCGCGCCGATGGCGGCGATGGAGAGGAATGAGAGCTGAAAACTCGCGTCGAACAACTGCGCGGGATCGTAGAGGAGAAAGCCGAACGCGATGGCGGCCAGCAGGTTCATCAGGCGGCGCTCGCGGAAAAAATAGCGTCCCACCAGATAGAACGTGAAGCCCGCGGCTGCGCGCACCGCCGGCGTGGCGCACCCGGAGACTAACGCGTAGAGCCAGGCCGCGGTTCCGGCGGCGGCCAGCGCGGGGAACTCGGGCATCAGGCACAGGCGCAACAGGAATAACAGCGACGCCGCAATCACGGAGATGTGCAGCCCCGCGATCACCAGCACGTGATAGGTCCCCGTGCGGCGGAATTCGTCCGTCCAAACTTTTTCGAGTTTGGTAGTATCGCCAATCAGAGTCGCTTCCATCATCCCGGTGGAGTACGGGTC
>JBDTAT010000855.1:0-12851 GCA_039924505.1 Bryobacteraceae bacterium | reverse complement strand
CAGCCGACGCTGCTGAATGGCGTTCCGGTGGAGGTGGTCACAACGATCGCGGTGAATTTCCGGCTGGCGCCTTAAGCTTACTTCCAGCCTTCGATGACATAGAGAGTGGAAAGCGTGGATTGGTAGTTGTAGGCGAAGGCGCGGCCACCGGTGGTCAAGGTGAGATTTTCCAGTTGGCCCACCGCCTCCATCGGTTGAATTCGCTTCCAGGGCGAGCGGCGGCCGGTGGCGAGGTTGACACTGGTGACGTCAAACGAAGTGCGGTCGGGAACATTCTGCGTCACGAAGACGGAGCGCGCATCACCCGACCATGCGAGCAGAACATCTTGGGAGTTTAGGGCGGAGATGGGACGCGGCGGACCGCCATCAAGGGGGTAGAGCGCCCACTGGTTCCCGCCATCCTTGATGAGGCAGTCACGGCCGTCCGGTGAGAGCAGCGATTTGTTCGAGACCGCGGGACCAAACCCTCGGGGCGCGCCACCCGCCAGGTTCCAGAGGTAGAGGCGCTTGGCCCCTCGAAGCTGGCCGGCCCAGAGCAGAACGCGGCCGCCGGGGAGCCAGTGCATGACGCCATACTGCTTTCCTTCGAGGCCGGGCACGACGATCGGCTTTTCTTCGCCGGCGCCGGTAGGAACCAGAACGCTCTGGCCATTACCGTTGAATCGAAGGACCTCCGCCCACTTGCCGTCGGGCGACAGGCTGTGGCCGAAGCCGGCGCTGAGACGAACGGCGGGGGCGCCGTCGGTAGGGCGGAGATAGACGCCCATTTCGGAACCGGTGCCCGGTCCGCTTTCGGTGATGAGAACGTGCTTTCCGTCGGCGGAGAGATCGTTAAGGAAAGACCAGGCCAACCAGGAGAGATCGCGTTGGGCGCCGTCGTCCCCGCCGAAGAGGATTCCGACGCGAACATTGGCAATTTCGATGAGCACCCTGCCGTCACGGGAAATATCCAAAAGCTCGACATAACCGGGAAGGCATGCGATGGCGCGTCGGCGTCCATTGAGATCAACGGCCTGGATCTGGCCCGAAGTGGAAAGATCGGCGGCGGTGAACCAGATTTCACGTCCGCCGGGGGCCCAGGCGAGGCCAGCTTCGGAAAGCGTACCGTTGTGGGCGACCGTGGCGAGGTCGCGCGCTTTGCCGCCGCGGTCGACGACAGTGATCACGGAGCGCAAACCGTCGAGGCGACAGAACGCGACGTGCGCACCATCGGGAGAGACACGCGGAGAAAAGATGAACGGGGCTTCAAACAACACGGCGCCGGCCGGATACTCCAGGCGCATCTTGGATCCGCTGCGGCGTACGACGGCGAGGGACGCGCCATCCGGCGCCCAATCGGCGGCGGTGACACCGGTGAGCAGATCGCGGGCGCGCTCGGCGGCGAGTGAAGTGCGGGCAAGGACGCGGCCGGCTCCAGACCCCGCGTGAGGACGGAGCACGGCGAGGTCGCCTTTCATGGAAACGGAAGCGACATCGGTGCCGTCGGGAAAATCGAGATCGTGCGCTTCCGGGTTGCCGATGGACTGTACGAAGGTGCGCGCCGGGCGCATGTCCCAAGCGGCGGAATAGACGACGGAGCGGCCGTCCGGAGAAAACATGGCGCGGTCGACGGAGCCATGACGGAAGGTAACTTGATGGAAGACCGGAAGCGGGATGCGGACGAAGCGGCCGCGGAGCAGATAGCCGCCGGCGAATAACAGGATCGCTGCGGCCGCGGCGCCAGCCATCCAGAGAATGCGCGGCACGGTTGACACGGGCCGTGCGGCGGGAGCGGCTACCTCGCCGACCGTGGAGCCGGACAAAGAGAGCAGCGCGAAGGCCAAATCCTGCGCGGATTGAAAGCGCTGGCCTGGCTCTTTTTCCAGGCAATGCGAGATGACGCGGGCGAGGGCGGGCGAGGCGCCGGCAGGAAGCTCGGGCGGCTCTTCGTTGAGGATGGCGTGGAGGGTCTCGACGGAGGTGTCGCGCGCAAAGGCGCGGCGCCCCGAGAGCATCTCATAGAGAATGAGGCCGAAGCTGAACAGATCGGCGCGATGATCGGCGGCGAGGCCGCGCACCTGCTCCGGCGCCATATAACCGACGGTGCCAAGAATTGCGCCGGGAGTGGTTTGGGTGGGCGTGGACTCGGCGCTGCGCAAAACTTCCGGAGTAATCTGGCGCGCGAGGCCGAAGTCGAGGATTTTGGCGCGGCCATCGCGCGCGATCATGATATTTTCGGGCTTGAGATCGCGGTGCACGATACCGGCCGCGTGGGCGGCGGCCAATCCGCTGGCGGCGCCGGCGGCCAGATCGAGAAGTTTGCGCAACGGGACGGGGCCGCGCTGAATGAGATCGCGGAGAGACTCGCCCTCGACCAATTCCGAGACGATGTAGGAGACGCCGTCCTCGCGGCCGATGTCGTACACGGCGACGATGTTGGGGTGATTCAAGGCGCCGGCCGCGCGGGCCTCCTGTTCAAAGCGCTGGAGGCGCGCCGGATCGGAGGCAACGCCAGAGAGGAGAATTTTCAGCGCGACATCGCGATCGAGGCGCGTGTCGCGGGCGCGATACACTTCGCCCATGCCGCCGGCGCCAAGCTGGGCGACGATCTCATAGGGTCCAAGGCGGGTTTGCGCAGCCAGCAAACGTCAAGTGTACCGCGCTGAAGTTTCTCGGGTGGCGCAGGATGTTGAAAGTAGACGTCAAGCGCGGTTGCCTCTTCGCCGCGGGATCGAATCATTGCACGATGCTATTCGTGGCGGAGGGCTACGACCGGGTCCAGGCGCGCGGCTTTGTTTGCCGGCCATAGGCCGAAGAAGACGCCGATGGCGGCCGAAACTACTACTCCCAGGACTGCGGCCCAGAGCGGGACGGCTGTCGGGAGGGTGGGAAAAGCGAGGCGGGCGGCTATCGACACCAGCCAGCCGAACGTCATGCCTAGCAGGCCGCCCAACGCCGTTAACACTACGGCCTCGGTGAGGAATTGAATTACGATATCGACGCGGCGGGCGCCGAGAGCTTTGCGGACGCCGATTTCGCGGGTGCGCTCGGTGACCGATACCAGCATGATGTTCATAACGCCGATGCCGCCGACCAGCAGGCCGATGGAGCTGAGCACTACCATGACGAGCGCGGTCATGGCGGTGATGCGGTGGAAGTCGGCGATCATCTGTTCGGCGGTGGAGATGGCGAAATTGTCGGGCTTTGAGAATGGAACATGGCGCTGCTGGCGCAGCACGGCGCGCGTTTCGTCGATGGCCGCCGCCAGCTTTCCGCGTTGGGCGACGATCACCAGCATGTCCTCCTTGGCCTGCGGAAACAACTTTTTCATGGTGAAGTAGGGCAGAACAACGCGGTTGTCGTCCTGGCCGGGGAACGATGCGGACGGACGGTGCATGACGCCCACGACCTGGAACTCGTGCCCGTTCACCTGGATCGCTTTGCCGATGGGGTCTTCGCGGGCGAACAGGCTCTTGTAAACGTCTTCGCCGATGACGGCGACTGGCATGTGGTGGCGATTTTCGATATCGGTGAAGAAACGGCCGAACATCATTTCGGCCTGACCTCCAGAAGCGTAAGACTCCTCGGTGCCTCCGATTTGGATCGCGTACATCGTGTTGCCGCGATAGCGCACGTTGTCGGTGGGGGGTCCCGTGACGCTCGGAGAAAACAGGTACGGGCTGACGTGATCGACCGACGGGCAGCGGTCGGCGATGGCGACGGCGTTCGCATAGGTCAGCGGCTTGCGCTGCCGCTCCTCGGCGGATAAGTTGCCGAAGTGAATGCCAACTGGAAACTTGAAGACGATGGCGGTGTTCGCGCCCAGGCCGTTGATGACGCCGGTTACGGCGCCGTCGAGGCCGGCGAGAATGGACCCGACGCCGATAATGGTGCCGGTGCCGATGATGACGCCGAGCACGGTGAGGAACGCGCGCAGCTTATGCTCGCGAATGGTGGTGAGCGCCAGACCGATGCCGGCCAGCAGAAGCCGCAACGTCATGTTTCAGCCCGCAGAGCTTCGATGGGATCCAGCTTGGCGGCGCGCTGCGCCGGGTAGATTCCGAAAAAGAGGCCGACGGCGGCCGAAAGGATGACGGCGATGAGAACGGCCGAGATCGGCATCGCCATGGGCACCGGAGTGAACGAGCGTACGGTGATCGCGACGCTCCACGCAATGAGAACACCGATGATGCCGCCGGTGGCCGAGAGCAGCGCGGATTCGACCAGAAACTGATTGAGGATATCGCGGCGGCGCGCGCCGACGGCCTTGCGGATGCCGATTTCACGCGTCCGCTCACTGACGACCGCGAGCATGATGTTCATGATGACGACACCGCCCACCACCATGAACACGCTGACGACGGCGACGGCGGTAGCGGCGATGGCGCCGGTTAACTGGTCCCAGGCGCTGACTAGCGAATCCGACGACACGATCATGAACGTGTCGTCCTGGGCCGGGCGCAGATGACGCCAGGCGCGGAGCAATTGGCGGATCTGATCCTGCGCTTGTTCCAGCACGCTGTGATCGAGAGCCAGGGCCGCGTAACTGATGCCGGCGCGCGAGCCGTAAATTTTGAAATACGTTTGAATGGGGATGTAGACGAACATGTCCTGCGACTGGCCGAACACGCTGCCCTTGGATTTGGCCACGCCGACGACCTGAAACGGGCGGCCCTCCACTTGAATGATTTTGCCGATGGGATCGACGTTCGGAAAGAAACGATCCTTGATATCGCTGCCGAGGAAGACAACCTCCAGACGCCGGCGGTCCTCGACGTCGGCAAAGAAGCGGCCAAAGGCGACGTCGGTGTTGTTCAAGGCGGCGAAGTTCGTGGTGACGCCCGTGAGCGCAACGCCCTGCAATTGATCGCCGCGGAAGGAAATATTCGCGGAGCGGCGGCTGCTCATGCCGAATTCCCGCACTAGTGTGGCGCGGCTTTTCAAAAACGCAAACTCGTCCGGGGTAAGCTGCGGATTTTTCTTCTGCATCTCGATAAACTTTTTCGGATCGAAGTGGCCGATGAAGGCCATGCGGACGACGCTGAACCCGTCGGCGCCCATGCTGGAGACGTTGTCCGCGATATAGACGTTCATGCCATGAATGATGGACATGACGGCGATTAAAGTGGCGGTGGCGAGAATGATGCCGAGCAGAGTGAGGAAACTGCGCAGCTTGCTGCCGCGCAGCGAGTCGAGTGCGACGGCGATGGCCTCGGCGAAAGAAGCGTTCCCGCTCATCTATATAGCTTAGAACGGCGGAGGCGCCACTTTGTTCCATGATTTGTTCCATGCGGGCGGCGGACGTGTGGGAGCCGCTATGATCGGGATAAGGACCGATGATTTGGAGAAGCCGGTGGTACCCGCGCATAGTGTTTTTGGCCTGCCTGATTCCGCTGGCGGTCTTCGCGTGGCAATGGCAGCATCGCGGATTCGGGGCCAACCCGATTGAGTATGAAGAGCGCTACCTGGGCAGATGCACGCTGCGATTTTTGCTGCTGACACTCGCCATCACGCCGCTGCGGCGCATCCACGGGCTGGGCGGCCTGATGCGGGTGCGGCGAATGCTCGGGTTGTACACGTTTTTCTATGCGTGTTTGCACGCGTTGACCTACTTCGCGATTGACGCGCAGTGGATGTGGCTGGTGATTGAGGACGACGTGGTTCACCGGAACTTCTTCCGCTACGGAATGGCTGCGCTGACGCTGTTGGTTCCCCTCGCGGCGACCTCATCGGACCGCGCAGTACGCTGGATGGGCGGCCGGAACTGGCGGAGATTGCACCGGTTGATTTATTTGATCGCGGCGCTGGGCGTTGTGCATTTTGCGTTGCAGGCGAAAGGGCTGGTACTGACGCCGCTCTATTACGCGGCGATCCTGCTGGTGTTGCTGTCGGTCAGGGTTGTGTTTTCCGTTCAGAAGTGGCGGCGCAAGCGGGTAACGGCGTAGCGGCCACCCAATCCAAGACCACTTGATCCAGCCAAAAACGGGGCCGGCGGGAGCTGATGAACCCGAGGTGCCCGCCTCGATCGACCGCCAGCAAATGCAAATCCGGATTGCGCGCGAAGGCCGGCTGATTGAACACCTCGAAGGGAATTAGCGGGTCGTCCTTCGCCTGAATTACCAGAGTGGGCACGCGGATGAAGTCGAGGAACTGCTTGGAGGATTGCGTCCAGTAATAATTCGCCGCGCCGCCAAAATCGAAGAAGCGGGCGGTGTAGACGTCGTCGAAATCGAAGATGGTCGAGACTTCGTCGAGGCCCTGCAAGGGGTAGCGTTGCGGATCGAGCCGATGGCGGGTGCGAATGCGCTGCTTCAGGCGGTTGAGGAAACGCCACGCATAGATGAAATTTGCCGGGTGGTCCAGGCGTTTCACGCACGCGGCCAGATCGATGGGCGTGGAGACGGCGCAGACGCCGGCGATCCAGCCGCGCGCGTCGTCGCCCAATTCGCCAGCCAGTTTCAGCGCGACGTTGCCGCCCAGCGAAAATCCAATCAGGTAGACGGGTAGACCGCGGCGCGCGTGGAGCTGGCGCGCGACGGCGAGCAAATCGCCGGTTTGTCCGGCATGGTAGTTGGACGAAGCGAGCACTTCGGTGCCGCCGCAGCTCCGCATATTGAAGCGATGGACCGCGTATCCGGCAACCAGCGCCGCCTGCGCCATGCTGCGCGCGTAGCCGGCATCGCTGGAACCTTCGAGGCCATGGACCAAAATCAGCTCGGCGCGGGGATTTTCCTCGGGCAACTGGGAGTGGACCAGAACCTGTACGTGCGGCTCGGTTTCAAACAGCACGGGATCGACGGGGAAGCGCGCGGTGTCGAGCGTGCGCGGCCAGAAGTTGCCGAGCATGGTGAGCACGTGCGAGTTGGGGACCAGCGGATGAAACGGGCGCAAGTCCCATTCTAGGCCGTCGACCGCGAGATTCGGTATGGTGCAACCGCTGCCGGCGCGCGCAGATCGGAATGGGCCTTCCGAGCCTGGGCACCCTCTGGGCACGTCAGGAAGCGGTTGCGGATCGAAAGACAAACATCTCGCGTTCGAAGATCGGGCGGAAGCGTACAGCCTGGCAACGCATTTATGCAGAGACGGTCAAGCCTCGCCCTCACGGTCGCGGCATGAGGCCGGCCGGATACGGCCGACGGCCACGTGCGGGCGGCAGCGTGTGACCGCCATGGTCTCCCGCTCGTTCGCGGCTAGTGGGTGGGGGCGTTTAGCCAGTGGCGATGGTCGCGTTCCAGCAGATCGTCGGCTTCCTTGGGTCCCCAGGTTCCAGCGGCGTAGTTGGGGAACGTCCGCGGCGGCAGGGCCTGCCAGACATCGAGCACCGGGGCGACAATGTTCCACGCGGTCTCCACCATGTCCGACCGTTGGAACAAAGTCGCGTCACCCAACATGCAGTCGTAGAGCAACCGCTCATAGCCGGTGGAGGGCGTCAGGCCGAAGTAATCCTCGTAGCGGAAATCCATATCGACGGTGCCGAGTTGCACGGTGGGGCCCGGAATCTTGGCGCCGAAGCTGAGCGAGATGCCTTCGTCCGGCTGCAGGTGCAGAACCAGCCGGTTGGGGCTCAGCTTTTCGACAGAGGTCTGGCGGAATAACACGAACGGCGCACGCTTGAATTGAATCGCGATTTCGGTGGCGCGCCTGGGCATGCGCTTTCCGGTGCGCAGGTAGAACGGCACGTCGGCCCAACGCCAGTTATCGATGTACAATTTCATGGCGACGAAAGTCTCGGTGTGGGAGTGGGGCGACACATCCGGCTCCCCGCGATAGGCGGCCATGCTGCGATCGCCATTGGCGCCGGAATCGTATTGGCCGCGGACGGTGCGGCTAAGAACTTCCTCGGGCGTCATGGGCTGAATGGCCTTGAGAATTTTCACCTGCTCGTCGCGAACGACGTTGGCGTCGAAGGAAATGGGCGGCTCCATGGCGGTGAGCGTGATGAGCTGGAAGATGTGATTCGGCACCATGTCGCGCAGCGTGCCGGCTTTTTCATAGTAGCCGCCGCGCCGCTCCACGCCGACGGTTTCGGCGACGGTGATTTGCACGTGATCGATGTAACGCCGGTTCCAGATGGGCTCGAAGATGCCATTCGAGAAACGGAACACCAAAATGTTCTGGACGGTTTCCTTGCCGAGATAATGATCGATGCGGTAAATCTGCTTCTCGTCGAGAACCTGGCGGATATCGTGGTTCAGCGCGCGGGCGGAGTCGTAATCGTGACCGAATGGTTTCTCAATCACGACCCGGCGCCATCCCCGGTCCTCGACGACCAGTCCGGCCGTCCCGAGCTGGTTGATCACCTCGGAGAAAAATTCGGGGGCGGTGGCGAGATAGAAAAAGTAATTCGGGGGAATGTTGAATTTTTTCGCGAAGTCCTCCAGATGCGTCTTCAGGGTGGCAAACAGGGCGGGATCGCTGAAGTCGCCATACAGGTAATCGGTGCGCTCGACAAACGACTTCCAGACTTCGGGCTCCACTTTCCCGGTGCCGAATTCGTTGATATCGGCGATCAACTTCTCACGGTACTGGTCCGCCGTTAACTCGTTGCGCGCGACGCCGATTAGAGCGAAGTCCCTGGAGAGCAGGTGCTCATTAGCCAGATTCGACAGCGCGGGAATCAGCTTGCGCTTGGTGAGGTCGCCGGTGGATCCGAAGATGACCATGATGCACGGATCGCCGGGCCGCGGCGCGGGCGCTTGTTGCGTCGTGTCTTCCAACATTGGTTCCATCCTCGCTATTTGCCGGCCGGCTGTTCGGTGTGGCCCTTCTTCAGGCGGCGCTCGGTGCAGCCGCCCATGCAGCCCATGTCTTCGGCGGCGGGAAGTTTTGTTTCGACCTGCAACCGCTCCCTCCCGTGCCCAGCGGGCGTCACGGCTCGGAGAGCCGATTCCGAGCCGCGCGCGTAAGCAAGCGGTTGCCCGGTTCGCACCGGCCCTCCCAGGTCGTCGATCGCGGGATGTTTTCTTTCCACCTGCAACCGCTCCCTTGCGGTCACGGCTCGGTAGGCGTAAGCAAGGGGTTGCCCAGTACGCGCTGAATCCCGCGGTCGAAGACCTGGTTGCATAATTCCTCCTATTGCGAATGCCGCGGTCTATTTCAGAAGACTTGCCAGCGCCTGGGCCACATCGGCGCCGCGCCCCAGATGAATGCGCAGCGCGCGCCGATTGCGGTTGGCGAGCACCTGGAAATCGCCGCGAGCCTGGGCCGCCTTTACAATGCCGAACGTGTACTTGTGGCCGGGAACCGGCAGATCCTCGGCATCGTCGCACGTGATTTGCAGGAACACGCCGGAGTTCGGACCGCCCTTATAGGCTTGGCCGGTGGAATGCAGAAACCGCGGGCCAAAGCCGAGGCAGGTGGCAACTTTTTTCCGGTCGCGGATGGCCACGCGAACCTTCTGCAAGGCCTGCAGGTGCGCGTCGTTCATCTGAATAAATGCGAGCAGCGCGAAGTAATCTCCTGCGCCGAGGCGGTTTACATGCGCGCGCAGATAGCCGGCGATGGTGCGGTCCTTGCCGGCCTCGTCCGCCAGCGCCTGCGCATTGGCCGCATCGGTAAACAGCCGCACCCCGCCTTCTTCAAGGATCGGAGTTTCGGGCGGCAGCGCGCCGCTCTTCTCGAAGGCCGAGGTCAGCTCGCGAGTGGCCACCTTGCTGGCTTCGACATCGGGCTGATTGAAGGCGTTGATGCCAAGAATGGAGCCGGCTACGGCGGTGGCAATTTCCCAGCGGAAAAATTCCTGGCCCAGATCGTAGCGGTCGTCGACGGCGATGCGCACCACCGGGTGGCCTGCTTTTTCTAACGCGTCGATGGCGGCATCCTGCGCGGCGTCCGGTTGCGGCGTGAAACGCTCATAGGCGAAGACGCGGTCGTTTCCATAGACCGATGGATCGCCGAGCGGCTCCTGGTCGACGGGAATCAGGCCGTTGCCTTGCTTGCCGGTGGATTCGGCAAGCAGTTGTTCCAGCCACGCCCCCAGGCTGTGAATGGCGGGCGAAGCCACCAGCGTCACTTTGTCGCGGCCTTGTTTGGCGAGCGTGCCGAGAATTGTGCCGAGAACTACGCCGGGGTTGTGATCGGGCGCGACGCAGGAGGTGCAGGCGTGAACCATTTCTTCGGTGCGATCGAGGAACTTCACCGCATCCACGCCCATTACAGCCGAGGGAACCATGCCGAAATCCGAGAGCGCCGAGTAGCGTCCGCCGATGCTGGGCCAGCCGAAGAACACCTGGCGGAAACCGTCTTTTTCCGCCTCGCGCTGCAGACCGGAATTGGGATCGGTGATGGCGAGGAAGCGGCTGCCGTCGCGGCCGGAGCGCTCGAAGAAATAGTCGCGGAAAATATTCGGCTCCAGCGTGCTGCCGGATTTGCTGGAGACGATGAAGAGCGTCTTTTTCGGATCGACGGACGCCTCGACGGCGCGGATCTGCGCCGGGTCGGTGGAATCGAGCACGTGCAGGCGCGGGAACGCATCCAGCCGGCCGAAGGTGCGCGACATCACATCGGGTGCGAGGCTCGATCCGCCCATTCCGAGCAGCAGCACGTCGGTGAACCCGCCGCTCTTGATTTTCGCCGCGATGTCCTGCAAGTGGTGCGCGTGCGCAATCTGATCCTCGGTAATGGTGAGCCATCCGAGCCAGCTACTCTCGTCCGTCCCGGTCCACAACGAAGCATCGCGCGCCCACATCCGGCGCACCTTGCCGGCTGCCAGCCACGCATCGAGCGACGCCTTTACCGCCTGCGCGGCGCTATCGGCGAGCTTATAGGTCTGGCCCGTCAGTTTCGGCTTGAAACCGACCTTGCAACGCGTATCGAGGGCATTCAGCAGCTTGTCGAAAGCCTCGGAGAACAGCCGCAGTCCATCGTCGACCAGCTTATCGGTAGTGTCCTTGAGCGAGAGGCCGAGCTTCGTCATGCTTTCGATCGAGTTGTAGGCGGCCTCCACATCGTCATCGAGACTGCGGCGCGGGCGGCCGTGATCGCGAAATGCGTCGAGCGTGGAGGGCGGCATCGTGTTGACAGTGTCCGGGCCAATCAACTCCGCCACGTAAAGTATGTCGCTGAATTTCGGATTCTTCGTGCCCGTGCTGGCCCACAAGAGCCGCTGGCGCAGCGCGCCTTTTGCTTCCAGAGCCTTCCAGCGCGCGCCGCCGATCGTTTCCTTATAACGCTGATAGGCAAGCTTCGCGTTGGCGATGGCGATTTTTCCGACCAGGTGTTGCGATTCCGGCTTGGCGGCGAAAATCGGATCGAGCGCGGAATCGATGCGGCTGACAAAAAAGCTGGCAACGCTGGCAATGCCGCTGACCGGTGCGCCGTTTTTTGCGCGCTGCTCCAGGCCGGCGATGAAGGCTTCGGCCACGGCCTGATACATTTCGACCGCGAACAATAGCGTGATGTTGATGTTGACTCCTTCGGAGGTGAGCTGATGGACGGCCGGGACACCTTCGACGGTGCCGGGAACTTTGACCATGATGTTCGGCCGGTTTACCAGACCCCAGAGACGCCGTGCTTCTTCGATGGTGCCCTTCGTGTTGCGGCCGAGGTACGGGGAAACTTCGATGCTAACGTAGCCGTCGGCGCCCTTCGTCTGGTCGTAGATCGGGCGTAGGATGTCGGCGGCATCCTGAATGTCGCCAATTTCCAGCCGCTCAAACAACTTCACCGGATCGGTGACACCCTCCTGCTCCAGCTTCTTCAGAATTTCGGCGTAATCGTTGCTGCCGTTGATGGCCTTCTCGAAGATGGCGGGATTCGAGGTCATGCCGCGCAGGCCATCGTCGTCGATATACTTTTTCAAGTCGCCACTGGTGATGAGGCCGCGGCGGATATAGTCCAGCCACACCGATTGTCCGTAGTCGAGTAACTGTTTGAGTGGATTCATGTCAGACCTCTATTGTCGTGGAATGCGCTATTCTGTGCCGTTTGCCGGCGGCGAGGATATTTGCGCCGGATGCGGGCGCCACACTTCCAGCATAAACCGGATCGGCGGCAACTGTGTGTAAAGCGCAAAGGGTGCGGCGCGCACCACCAGACCAATCGGGAACGGTTTCGCGCCGCACTCCGTTTTGCGCGATTTCCTCGAAAGATCGCCGGAGTGCTATGGTAAAGAGGACGCTTCTATTCCCATCCCACTCGAGGCTGCGTTAGTACCCGGCCGCGGGAAGCAGTTCCGTAACACAATCGCGGTTTCACGATCGGCCGCACAGGCGCTCAGTGCATTTTATTTTCACGGGATTCCGGCAAACCAATAATATCCGCCAGTTTGCATTTGAACTGCTCGCGGCGGATAAAACGCGCAGCAGGTTTATCGTCGATGCGGATTTGACGTTGCTGCGCAAGTATCACATCAGCTTGCAGGATGCTCCGCTGCTGTGCCTGCACCTGCTCGAGGGGGCCGATGAGGAGTCGCGCGCAGCCGCGGTGACGTTCACTGAGGACGACATGCGGAAGCACGAGTCCGAACTGACGGCCCTGCGGGAGGCGGCGTTACTCAAGAAGAAGCAGGCGCGAACCGCCATCGATCCGCAAAAGCTCGGTCCCGCGTGGCGGACCAAGCCGCAGGTTTAGATCATTTCCGATCCGCCGAACGGCCCGTTCCGAACCACCGGACGGCTCTTTCCGAGCCGTGACCGTGAGGGAGCGGTTGCCAGGTTATCTCGTAACAAATCCTAAAAATCTCGCAGTCGAAGGCCTAGCGGGCCGGTGCGGCGCAATCGAAATTGGCGGCGTCGTCGATGCTGCCGGATCCTTTATATTTTGCGGCCTGCGGATACGGGCACAGAGGGCGCGTGCGGACCGGCTTGCCCTGAACGACGTTTGCAGCAACGAGGCGGACCGGAGCTGCGCCCTGCTCCACCCAGGCGAGCAAT
>JBDTAT010000854.1:0-10871 GCA_039924505.1 Bryobacteraceae bacterium | reverse complement strand
ATGGTGGCGGCGGATACGGCGGCGGGTATGGCGGAGGCGGCGGATTTGGCGGCGGTTATGGTGGAGGAAGCTCCGGACTCGGATTCGGCCAGGTGGGCGGCCTGGGAGCGGGCGGCAGTTTTGGAGGTTGCGGCGGCGGTTCCGGATTCGGCGGCGGCGGCGGCGGATACGGTGGCGGATACGGCGGCGGCGGTTATGGCGGCGGATACCCCGGCGGCTCTGGTGTTGCAGTAACCAGCGCCATGCCGGTTCCATACTCGGCGGCCGGCGCGGCGCCGGCGGCCGCTACGCAAAATCTTACCGGATCGTATTTGGGAAACAATCCCACGACCCCGCGGCCGCACATGCCGCGAATTGTTCCGAACCCGTTCGACAACAGTTTGCTGATTCAGGCGACGCCGGAGGAATACGCGAGCATCATGAAGCTGCTGAACCAGCTCGATATTCCGCCGCGCCAGATTTTGCTCGAGGCCAGGATATGTGAAGTGGATTTGAGCGGCGCGTTTTCGAGTGGTGTGTCGGCGTATTTGCAACAGCGGAACGCGGCGGCAAGCGCGACGGGGACGACGGGCGCCAGCTTTACCGGTTCGGCATCGCTGCCGACGAATTCGCTCCTGGCCAGCCTGTCGAATGGAGCAACGTTACTATCGGCCGGCGCGCTGGTGGGGAAGAGCAAGGAATTGCTGGCGTTTCTTTCGTTGCAGGAAAACCGGACACGAGCCAAGGTGATTTCGGCGCCCAGCCTGATTGCGACCGACAGCATTCCGGCGTCGATCAATGTAGGCGATTCGGTGCCAACACTTTCGGGCCAGGCGGCGACGGGGGTGCAGGTGGGCGGGAACTCCACGTTTGCGCAGTCCATCAGCAATGTCAGCACGGGCGTTACGCTGAACGTGATGGCGCGCGTGAATCCCAGCGGCATCGTGACGCTGATCATCAACCAGCAGGTGAGCGCGCCGGAGGCGGCGCCGGTCGGGGCCAGCTCCGCGATTCAGTCGCCGTCGTTTTCGAGCCGCACCGTGCAGACGCAAATCACGCTGCAGGACGGCGACACCATCGCGATCGGCGGCATTATCAGCGAGAGCGATACCGAGACCAGTGAAGGCATCCCGTTCCTGCATAGGCTCCCGATCATTGGAGCGGCGTTCGGGAGCCGGTCATACTCCAAGTCGCGGAGCGAGTTGATCGTATTCATGACGCCGCACGTGATCTACGACATGAACGATCTGCAGGACGCCAGCAATGAAGTAAAGAACCGCGTAAAGCTGCTCCGCAAGATGACCAAGGACGAGCAGTAAATTACGGCAGCGGGCTGGCGGCGGTTTCGCACTCGAGCGGCGTGACCGGATCGATGAACGGCCAGCAGAAGGTTCCGATCAGATACATCGCAGCCATCAGATAGAGGAACAGATTCCAGTTTCCGGTGCGCTGCACGATGATGCCGCCGATGGCGGGTGCGATGGCGCCCGCGAGATTGCCCATCATGTTCATGGATCCGGAGACGGTGCCGGCGTATTGGCCGCCGATGTCCATGCACGAACCCCAGGCGCCGGGCATATTCAAATCGTTCGAGAAGCTGGCCATGCCGAGCGAGAGCATCGCCCACGTGGGATCCTTCAGAACGGTGGTCAGCAGGATAAACACGAACGCGAGCGAAAAGCCGGTGCAGCTTAGAATTTTGCGGCTGAGGGCGATGCTGCCGCTCCACCGGGCTACGCGGCTCGAAATCAAACCGCAAAACAGCGAACCGAAACCGCCGAACAGCAGCGGGAGAATGGCATAGCGGGCGCTTTGATCCTGTGTCAGGTGGCGATTCTCCTGCAGATATGTCGGCAGCCAACTGATGTAAAAATACCAGGGGAACGACGAGCAAAAATACTGCGCCCAAAGCAACCAGATGGTGCGCGAAGAGACCAGCGCTTTCCAAGGCGCTTTGCCGTGACGGCCGACCAGCTTGTGGACATCTTTGAGCAGCGCCAGTTCGCCGGCGTTGACGCCTTTGTGCTGGCGCGGATCGTCGCGGAACCACCATCCGAAGAGGGTCACCCAAACCAGACCGATAGAGCCAAAACAGACGAAGGCCCAACGCCAGCTCATGTGATGAAACGCGAGCACGACGAGCGGGGGAGTGAAGGCGCCACCCCAGCGCGCGAAGGTCCACATGAAGCCCTGGGTGCGAACGCGTTCTTCCTGCGGAAGCCAGGTGGTGAAGGCGCGGGTGAGGTTGGGGAAGCCGCCGGCTTCGCCCGCTCCAAAGAGAAATTCAATGATCCAAAGCGAAGTGAAGCTCCAGGCGGCGCCGGTGAGGGCCGTGAAGGAGGACCACCAGAGGACGATCCGGATGAGAACTTTGCGCGGCCCTATGTAATCGCCCAGCCAGCCGCTGGGGATTTCAAACAGCGCGTAGGCGAGTCCGAAGGCGGAGAAGATGGACCCCATCTCGACTTTGGAGAGGTGCAAGTCGCGCGAAACCAGAGGCGCGGCCTGCGACATGCAGACGCGATCTATATAAGAGAAGATAGCGAGCGCGATGGCGAAGACGATGACCCAGTAGCGGGCATGCGTGGGTTTTTCGAGGGCGGTTTGTGGGAGGGACATTCGTCGGAGACCATGATACTACCGATGCGCGTGCGGGACAGAGAGTCGGGCGATTGGGGGAAGTTTGGGAAACCGCTCCCTCCGGTCGCGGCTCGGAACCGAACGCGGGGCGGCGCGTGGAACGGAACGCGTTAGCCCAACTCGTGGGTCAGCCAATCCAGGTAGGCGGGCGAGCCATCGACAATCGGCACGGCAATCACCTCCGGGATTTCGTAGGAGTGGAGTTTGGCGAGTTCCGCCATCATGCGTGGAAGCAGGGCGCGGCTGGATTTTACGATCAGGAGCAGCTCGCCCGATTCTTCGATCTTGCCCTGCCAGCGGTAGATGCTGCGCGCGCCGGGAATGATATTGACGCAGGCGGCGACTCCGGTTTCGACGAGGGTGCGCGCGATGCGGCCGGCCGCCTCGGGAGAATCGCAAGTGCTGAAGACAACAATTTTGTCGGTCATGAAGTGAAACCACTGGACCTTTGCTCAATTTCAGATTATAAGAAGATAGTGGGTACTCGCACACTACTTCGCAGAATCGGCTACACGATCGCCTTCGTGCTGGTCGGCGTGTACGCGGCGCTTGCGCTTCGCGGACCGCAAGGACTGCCGGCGTTGCGGGAGAAGCACCGGCAGGTTCGGGAGCTGGAAGAAGAAAACGCGAATCTGGCGCGCGAAAATCAACTGAAGCGGGAACGCATACAGAAGCTTGAGGGCAGCCCGGACGCGCAGGAGCTCGAGATCCGCAAGCACCTGAAGATGCTGCGGCCCGGGGAGACGGAGTTCATTTTGCCGGAGCACGGCAAGGACGATGCGGGGAAGTAGCGTTCCGTGCTACCCGGTGAGGCGGAGGACCTGGTTGAAGAGATCCTCAACGGCGGCTTCGGATTTGGCTTCGGCGGCCAGGCGGAGGATCGGCTCGGTGTTCGAAGAGCGAACGTGAATCCAGCCGCTGGGCGTCGTCAGCTTCAAACCGTCGGAGCGGTCGAACTCGGCGTCGGCGTAGTTATCTTCGAGCGCCTGCATTAACGGGCCAAGGCGGCCATGTTCAAACTGCACCGTCGCATATTTGCGATAGTAGCGGGGCAGGGCGGCGGCGAGGGCTGAAATGGTTGCGCCAGTTGCGGCCATGCGATCCAGCAGAAACGCCATACCGGTATAGCTGTCGCGGCAGGAATGCACGGCGGGGAAAACGATTCCGCCATTCGACCCTTCGCCGCCGATGACGGCGCCGGCGGATTGCATGGTTTCGACCACGTTCGCCTCGCCGACCGGAGTACGCCAGACGCGCACGCCGAAGCGGCGGGCGATGTCGTCGATGGCAGCCGAGGTGGTGAGATTGACGACGACGTCTCCCGGCCGGCGGGCGAGAGCCGCTTCGACGGCGAGGGCGAGAACATCGTCATTATCGAGAACGCGCCCCGATTCATCGGCGACGGCGAGGCGGTCGCCGTCCGGGTCTTGAGCGAACCCGATGTCGCAGGAGTGGCGGCGGACGAGGGCGGAAAGTTCGCCCAGGGTATCGGGACGCGGCTCGGCGATGCGCGGGAAAACCTGGGTGGGATCGACCGAGATGGCGTGCAGCTCGCAGCCGAGCAGATCGCGAAGGAATGCGACGCTCATAACGGAGCCGGCGCCATTGACGCCATCGAGGGCGACACGAAAGCGGCGTGCGCGGATGCGGTCTCGATCGACGTGGGCGAGGACGCGATCGAAATGCAAGCGCGGCGGGGTCGAATAATCGGCGGATACGCCGCGGATTTCGTGGTTCGAGGCTTGGCGGAATCCGCTTTGGTGGTAGATGTCGAGCAGCTCACTCCGCTCGTAGTGGTTAAAGAAGAGGCCGGCCGAGTTGAAGAGCTTCAGCGCGTTGTATTCGGGCGGATTGTGGGACGCGGTGATGGCGATGCCGCCGCGGGCGTGGGTTGCGCCGGTGTAAATCTGAATGGTGGGAGTGGGAAGAACGCCGACATCGATTACTTCGCATCCGGCGGCGAGCAGGCCGCACTGGACGGCGTGCTGGAGCATGGGGCCGGTGGCGCGGGTATCGCGGCCGACCACGACGCGGCCGGCTCCGACATACGTGCCAAAGGCCTGGGCGAAGGCGCGGGCGAGCTGCGGGGTGAGAAATTCGCCGACCACGCCGCGAATGCCGGAGACGCCGATTTTTAGCAGATGTTCACGCGGCATGGGCGCGCGCCTGCTCCATCAGGGAATCGAATAATCCGATGGGCGGATCGCCCCGGCGCTCACAGATAACGCGAAGGATCGGCTCGGTCTGGCTGACGCGGACGTGGAACCAGCGATCGGGCCAATCGACACGCAGGCCGTCGGAGATATCGGCCCGGCCGTCGTGGTAACGTTCGCGCAACTCGACGAATAGCGCGGGGATACGCTGGGGAGAGAGCGGGACTTGGCCTTTCAAGATGGAGTAGCGGGGATAGGCGGCGACGATTACGGAAAGAGGCTGGCCGCGCTCGAGGGTCATGGCGAGAATCGCGAGCATGGAGGCGATGCCGTCGTAGACGAAGCGGAAGCGGGGCATCATGACGGCGCCGGTGCCTTCGCCGGCGAGGGCGATCTGCTCGGGACGATAGCGGGCGAGCGCGTCCATGGCGGATTGACGGCCGACGGGCACGCGCACGACCTTGCCGCCATGGCGTTGGGCGATTTCCTCGGTGAGCGCGGTGGTGGAGAGATTGGTGATGACGAGTTTGCCGGAGGAGTGGGGAAGCAGGAAATCGGCGAGCAGCGGCAGCACCACCTCTTCGGAGATGGGATCGCCGGAGCCGGTGGAGAAAGCGACACGGTCCGAATCGGCGTCGAACAAGAAGCCGGCATCGGCGCCGAGCGGGCGCACCAGCGGCGCGAGTTGCAGAGCCATGGTGGAGCGCGTGGTGGAGGGTTCATGCGCGAACCAGACGCCTTCCGTGGTTTCGTTGATGAGAATAAATTGAAAACCGAAGCGTTCGTTCATGCGGCGCAGGATCGGCGAGGAGGTTCCATTGCAACAATCGACGACGACTTTCGCGCGGCGGAGCGCGGTGAAATCGTAGGCGGCGGCGAGGTCGTCGAGATAACGGTCGATGGCGCCGGATTCCGCGCGCAATTTTCCGACGGCCGTCCAATCCGCGAACGCGAACTTGCGGAGATGATAGATATCGAGCAGCTCGCTCGATTCGGCGGTGGAGAGATAGATACCGCGGTGGCCGAAAAATTTGAGCGCATTCCATTCGACGGCGTTGTGGCTGGCTCCGATGGAGATTCCGCCGGCGGCGTCGAGGCGGCGGATGGCATGCTGAATAACCGGCGAGGAGACGATGCCGAGATCGACGACATCGTGCCCGCAGGCGAGGAGGCTCGCGAGGACGCCATCGCGCAGCATGACACCGCTCGCGCGCGGGTCGCGGCCGACGACGACCGGGCCGCCGGATTCGAGGAACGTGCCAAACGCAGACGCGAAATCGAGAACATGCGCCGCGGTGAGGCCGCCGGGGCCGACGACGCCGCGCAGGCCGACGTGAGAGATTCGCAGAGTGGGTTGGCCGGGCATCTTCTTCTCAGTATCCCGCGCACAACGGAACGCGGCGCGAAATGGTTCCTGCCCTGGTCGATGGTGCGCGCCACGTCCTGTGCGCTTCTAAGTATCTCGCGCACAACGGAACGCGGCGGCAGCGTGTTCCGAGTCCCGAGCGAGGACGCCGCCGCGTCCTGTGCGCTAGAAACAGGATATCGTTCCGCGGGCGAATGGGTGGAGGATGGAGCGGCGCGATCCGGTTCGTGCGCGATTTCGTGGACGGTGCGGGCGCGTGTGTGTTCGGCGGCGGCGGTGCGCGGGAGACGGAGCGCCTTGGTCGTGTCCGGCGGCTCGGGAACCGGCCGGGGTGTAAACGGCCACTGGCCGGCTTTCAGGCATGCGGCAGCTTTTTGACAGAGACCGGCTAAAACATCCGCGCGGATTCGATCGAATTGTTTCAGAATCTCTTCTTGCGGACGCTGGAGATTTTCGGGGACAGCTTCGAGCGCGATGGTAATGGCGCGGCTGGCGAGATCGGCGCGCGGCTGCCAGTTCGGATTCGCATTCAAGAGGATGGGATTCGAAAGCGTAAGCTGGAGCGGGTCGCGATCGCTGCCGGATTCCTTGAGTTCATAGGCGGCCGCGGTGGAGACGCGGGCCAATGCATCTTCCACACCGGGCGCGAGATGGGTGACGTGATCGTAGGATAGAACGCGGCCGGAGTAGGCCTGGCGGAGGACTTGAGTTTCGGTGCGGGGATGCGACGTGAAGGGGGCGGTGTGCGGATCGATGAGGTCGCGAATCATGCGGGCGGCGGTCGATTTCCGGGAGGCAGGAGGCCCGGTGAGCAGCAGAATGGGATACGGACCCACCGGGCGAAGAGCGGAGACCAGCCAGTTTTCGATTTTGGCGAAGTCCCGGTCGTTGACGCGCAGCAGGGCCTGGAGGCCGGGAACACCGGGATGCGGTTCGGATGGCGCGGCGGGCGCGGGGATGGAGATCATGCCACGCGAGCGGCGGAAATAAAAGGCATCTTCGGCGGGTTTGAGGGTCCAGCCATCGGCGGTGATTTCGACGCACTGGTTGTCGTTGTTGTAGAGATCGAGGTAGAGAGCGTCATTTGTGCGCTGGCCGACGCGCTGCGCGATGCGGGCCTGGGGACTATTGCAGAGGGCCTTGGTTTCGAGATTGCGGAGAGCCCGGCAGACGCTCAACGGCGAAGGGGGCAAGCCGTACTCGTGATTGTAGCGGTAGGAGAGCCAGTCGCGGAGGCTGACGGAGCGGATGGGGACGGCTTGCCGGGGTCCGCCGAACAGCGCGACGGTAATGAAGGCCTGGTGCTCCGGTGAATGGAAGATGGGATCGCCGACGCAATAATCCAAGAGAATATCGATTTCGCTGCGCATTATGAGGCTCCTTGGCCACTCTGACGCTAGCATGCGAAATGCAAAAAACGAACTATCGTGCAGGAAATTGATTCGGATTACAGTTGAATAAGTGCTTATTTGAGAAGAGTATTTGGGGATTTTGCGAGCGTAAAATAAATTTCAGGAGGTTGTGACGGTTTGCGGGGTGGCTTGTGCGGGATGACGAATCCGGTGCGGGGAGGCGTTGGCGGCTGGTTTCAGCTTGCCTGACGCAGGGCGTCTTCGACGGCGCGCGGATGCCTGGCGATCACCGCAAGCAGAACGCGCGCCGGACCATGCGGCCGCGCCCGTCCCTGCTCCCAGTTCCGCAATGCAGCAGCCTCAAATCCGAACTTCGCGGCGAATGCCGCTTGGCTCAATCCAAGGCGTCTTTTGAGGAACACGCGCAAAACGGAGTGCGGCGCGAAGCAGTTCCTTCCACGTCCGGTGGTGCGCGCCGCACCCTTTGCGCTTCTAATTCACAACGCCGCATCGCCGCCGCCCGAAAGCAGCATTGGGCAGAGTACAGGCAAGTCAAAGAAGCCGCCTTGGCAGACCCATGCGACGAGTCCGGGTGAAACATCGTTCAGCACTACGGCGCCAATGATTTCCGGTTCCGCGACGCAGCATCCGGACGGCCTTAACTTGTGGAAAGTGCTGCGTAAATACATTTCCCACCACGTCTTGACCGGACACGCTCGACCTTGCTGCAGCACTGGGTGAGCTCAGGCTGGCGGCAGACGGCGCCGCAGTTCGTCGAAGAAGTTCAACAGGATGGTTGCGTGGACCGTATTCGGCTCCTCGCTCCTGGATTCAGGGGGAGCGAGCACTACAAAGCGCCGGCCATCCGGCGCTATGTCCAGATTCCAAAGGGCGTTGTTAGTTGGTCGGAAGAGCAGCGCTGGCGACCATTGCCGGGGTTTCTCCGGAACGAACGAGTCATGATTGGCCGTGTAGCGGACAACCATGATGCGGTTGTCGGAATTCACATAGAACAGTTCCCTGCGATTGGGGGACCAGACGGGGAACTTTGCCCCGCTTTCCGATTCCGAAACCGGCCACCGGCCTGCCGAAGGCCCGGACGGAAACGGGCGCACCGTAATTTGGCCTCCATTTCCCGCGCCGTTGGTAGATACATATGCGATCCAGCGGCCGTCGGGTGAAAAGGCGGGGTCTACCTGGCTGAGGGATTCGCGCGCAAGTGGCTCGGGCTTCCCCGATTTGGGGTGGTCCGGATCGTTCAGATCCAGCGGCAGCGTCCAAATCTCAAACCCCTTTTCCCTGCCAGTCCGCACAAAAGCCATGGTGCGTCCATCGGGGGAAATCGAAAACACTTGAAGCGGGGTTTTGTCGCCGAACAACTTCTCAGGCTGGCTCGAACCATCGGCGCGGATCCACCAGATGCCGAATTCGCCGTTGGTCGCGGGAACATCCGAGCTGTAAGCAATGTGCTGTCCGTCCGGCGTCCAGGCCGGATGCCGATTCAGACCGGCATCGAAGGTCAGCCTGGTTGCCGTGCCGCGTTGGAGGTCGTGAACGAAGAGGTCTCCGGCGACTTCCAGCGCCAACCGGTTGCCGTCCGGCGAAAGGCGAGGAGTCTCCGCCTGCCGCGACAGGTTGAGGGAAGGGCTTACAACCGGCTGTGACTTTCCGGCGCTATCCAGCCACGCGATGGGGGCAACTCTTGTCGCAGCGCTGGCGTATAGCAGAATCCCGGTACTCGAAAAAGAGACGCGGCTGGAACGGGCGATATCTTCAACCAAGGGTATGGGCGCGCCGTGTATCTCCAGACGCCCGAGGTGGAACGGGACGCCGTAGAGCGTTCCGTGACGGATATATATGAGGTGGCCGCTTGGCAGGTAGCGCCCAAAATAACCGCCGCGCCGAACCACCTTGATCCGTCCCCACTTGAGCGAAAGAACCTCGATGTTGGCGCTATCGAAAGCGGCGCCGGAAGCTGCGACGAGCCCGGTGAACAAGACATTTTCACCGCCGGGCAGAAGCTGCGGCCAACGCCAGGTCCGCTCGCCGTGCTGTTCCGGCTTGCCGATGACCTGCGATTCACCCCCGACTGTAGGCACGCGGAACAGATGGAATCCGTCCAGATTGGCAATGATCGCGCCGTCCTCTCCCCAGGAGGCGCCGTGCTCCAGGCCGGCAGTATCGCACAATGAAACCACCTCGCCGCCTTGCAGGGGAATCTTCTTCAATTTCTTGCCGGCGAAGAATCCGATCCACTGGCCATCCGGAGAAAAGAAAGGATCGACCGCTCCTTCAGTACCTGCAAGTAGAGTGACGATGGACTGGTCGAGGCGGCGAATTGCCAGTTGCTCACTGCCATTCGCCGCCTTCGCGGGGAAGACGAAACGTGTTCCGTCAGGCGAGATCACCGGGTTGAAGAATTCACCGCTCTGTGCCCGTCCCCGGATTGCTTCGGGTCCCAAGTCAACGCTGAAGCGCATCATGGGCCGATCGACCGGGCGTGTGGCGCGCCATAGCAGCGTTCCGGAGATCGCCACACCTATGGACGCAAGACCCGCGATGATCCACGAAAGCCGGGTTGAAAGCTTCGGCTTTAGGCCGCGGGCTGCGCGAGGCGCGCCAGGTGGTTGGACGTCCGTCCAACGCGCCGGCCGTTCGGCGAATGCTTGCGGCATCTCTCGGGTTGGTTCGAGCGGGTGGCCGTTGGGGGAACCGGCGTCGACTGGCGCGACGAACCGGTAGCCGCGTTTCGGTAACGTTTCGATGAATCGGGGGCTTTCCGCCGAATCACCCAAGGCGTCCCGGAGGTGATTGACCGCTTTGTTCAGACCGCGATCGAAATCGACAAACGTATCGCCCGGCCAGAGCTGTTTTTGAAGTACATCGCGCGATACTACTTCGGCTGAGTGCGCCACCAGAAGCAGGAGGATTTGGAAAGGCTGGTCCCGGAGTTTGATCCGCACACCCTGCTTGCGCAATTCGCCCGTGTGCAGGTCGACTTCGAATACACCAAAGCGGATCGGGCGGCTATTCCCCGCCATATTCACACCTCGTAGATCGAGTATACATCGCGTTTCACACGTCTCGATAAAGCTCTGTCTTCCGCGGAGTTAGCGGGGAATATCATGGGAACACAAAATTCACCACCCCAGGATTGACCTTCCTCGGCGGCCAATGCCAATCTGCCACAGGAGGGCTGGCGACGCAGGAGTTGCATAAGATCTCGAGACGAACCGCCTCGTTTGCTGCAAAAGGAGAAGATCGTATGCGAGATCGAATCGCGCTCACTTGCCTGTTGATGAGCGCCTGCGCGGAGATGTTACCGGGAATTGCGCAGGCTCAGGCTATGCCACCCGTCATACTGCAACTCGATGTTGACAG
>JBDTAT010000853.1:0-4493 GCA_039924505.1 Bryobacteraceae bacterium | reverse complement strand
ATCACCCAGGTGACCGAGCACAAGGCGATTCTCGACACCTGCAAGCGTCTGGAAAAAGAGGGCTGCCGCGTCACCTATCTGCCGCTCCAAACCAACGGTCTGGTAGACCTCGATATGCTGCGCAATGCGATCACGGATAAGACCATCCTGATCAGCGTGATGTACGCGAACAATGAAATCGGCGTGGTGCAGCCGATGCGCGAAATCGGCAAGATCGCCAAGGAAAAGGGCGTGCTGGTCCACAGCGACGCCACGCAGGCGGTCGGTAAAGTGCCGGTGAACGTGACGCAGGATAACATCGACATCATGTCGTTGACGGCGCACAAGATGTACGGGCCCAAGGGCGTGGGCGCGCTGTACGTGCGGCGCCGCAGCCCGCGCGTGCAACTGACCGCGCAAATGGATGGCGGTGGGCACGAGCGGGGCATGCGTTCGGGCACGCTAAACGTTCCCGGCATCGTCGGCTTCGGAGCGGCGTGCGCCCTCTGCCAGGCGGAGATGCCTGAAGAGTCCAAGCGCCTCGCCTACCTGCGCGACAAACTGAAGGACCGGCTGCTCGCTGAACTCGACGAATGCTATATCAACGGAACCATGGAGCATCGGCTGCCGCACAATTTGAATATCAGCTTCGCCTATGTCGAAGGCGAATCGTTGCTGATGGGCATTAACGACGTCGCGGTATCCAGCGGCTCGGCCTGCACGTCGGCCACGCTCGAACCCAGCTATGTGCTGAAGGCGCTCGGCGCCGGCGACGACCTGGCGCACTCCTCCATCCGGTTCGGGTTGGGCCGCTTCAATACCGAGGCCGAAGTGGATTACGTGGCCGGCAAAGTTATCCATGTAGTGCGCAAGCTGCGTGAATTATCGCCACTTTATGAGATGGCGAAGGAAGGCGTCGATCTGACAAAAGTTCAGTGGTCGGCGCACTAACGAATTCAAATAGAGGGGAATCGTATGGCTTACTCAAACAAAGTTCTCGATCATTACAACCATCCGCGCAACGTCGGCTCGATGGACAAGAACGATCCCGCCGTCGGCACCGGCATGGTGGGGGCGCCGGAATGCGGCGACGTGATGAAGCTGCAGGTGAAGGTGAATCCGGATACCGGCGTCATTGAAGACGCCAAGTTCAAGACGTTCGGCTGCGGCAGCGCGATTGCCAGCTCCTCGCTCGCCACCGAATGGCTGCGCGGCAAGACGGTGGACGAAGCGCTCACCATTAAGAACACCGACATCGTTAACGAGCTGAGCCTGCCGCCGGTGAAGATCCACTGCTCCGTGCTGGCCGAGGACGCCATTAAAGCGGCGATCTCCGACTACAAGAAAAAGCGGAGCCAACCGCTGCCGCAGGCCTCATCCGTTAACGCGTAAGAAGTCCGGTAACGAATATGATCGAGGTTACACGCAAAGCGGTGGCGAAGATTCGCGAGCAGTTCGCCAGGCACGGCGTTGTGGGCGGTCTGCGTCTGGGCGTCCTGGGCGGCGGCTGCTCCGGCTTAAGCTATCAATTCAAATTCGACGCCAAGCCGCGCCCTACCGACAAGGTCTTCGATTTCGAGGACGTCAAGGTCTTCATCGATCCCAAAAGCATGGTGTATCTGGATGGCATGACGCTCGATTGGAAAGATTCGCTGGTGCATTCGGGCTTCGAATTCAACAACCCGCACGCCAAGAAAAGCTGCGGCTGCGGAACGTCGTTTTCGGCGTGACCATGGGTGCGGCGACCGTGTGCTGGCAGTGCGGCCAGCCGGTTGGCGGATTGTTTTGCGAAGCCTGCACAGCGCTGCAGGTCCCGCCCGCCGATTACTATGAGCTGTTCGGCATTCCCCCCAGGCTGGCGCTCGATTCGGCGGATCTCGAAAAGCGGTTCTACGCGTTGAGCCGCCGCCTGCATCCGGACTTGTTCACACGCAAACCGGAGCAGGAGCGCGGCTATTCGCTCGATGCGGCGGCCGTACTGAACGACGCCCATCGGGTGCTTCGCGATCCGGTGACCCGCGCCGAATACGTTTTGCGGAAGCACGGCTTCGACATCGGCGAGCAGCGCTCGAAAGACGTTCCGCCGGAGTTGCTCGAGGAAGTTTTCGAGCTGAACATGGCGCTGGAGGAATTACGAAGTGGCGATGAAGATGCGCGGCCGCAGTTGGAATCGGCGCGGGATAAATTTCACGTGTTGCGGGATGAAATCGACGACGCGATCGAAAAGAAATTCCTCCGTTACGACGCCGATGGCGCGCGCGCGACGCTGGCCGAAATCCGCGGCCTGTTGAACCGGCGCCGCTATATCCAAAACCTCGCGCGGGAAGTGGAGAAGGAGTTGACAGCCGATGTCCACGTTTCAGATTGATTTTGGCGACCGGAAATCCCACGTCGTGGGTATCGACCTGGGCACCACAAACAGTCTGGTGGCGTTCATGGATCTTACCGGCCCGGAAATTATCCCGGGCGAGGACCAATCGCGCCTAGTGCCGAGCGTGGTTTCGAGCAGCGCCGCCGGCGGCATCGTGGTTGGCAATAAGGCCCGCGATCTGCTGTTGACCGAGCCCGAGCGCACCGTCTATTCCGTGAAGCGCCTGATGGGCCGTGGCATCGCGGATGTACAAGAAGAGCTGAAGTTGTTCCCGTTCCATATCGCGCCCGGAAGCGATGCGGTCATCGGCCTGGACCTAGGGGGCCGCACGTTCACGCCGCCGGAAATTTCCGCCTTCGTGCTCCGTCAATTGAAGCAGAACGCGGAAGCATTTTTGGGTGAACCGGTGACGCAGGCGGTGATCACCGTGCCGGCGTATTTCAACGATGCGCAGCGGCAGGCCACCAAGGACGCCGGGCGCATCGCCGGCCTCGACGTGTTGCGATTGGTGAATGAGCCGACCGCGGCCGCTCTCGCCTATGGTCTCGATAAACGTAAAGACGGCATCGTCGCCGTGTACGATTTCGGCGGCGGCACCTTCGATATCTCCATCCTGAAATTGCACGACGGCATCTTCGAAGTGCTGGCGACCAACGGCGACACGCATCTGGGCGGCGACGACATCGACAATCTGCTCATCCGTATCGCGCTCGAAGACATCGCCGCCGAATGGGGCGAGGACATCGCGGGCAATCAGGAAGCCGTGCAGCTTCTGCGCCGCGGCGTCATCACCGCCAAAGAGCAGCTCTCTTTTGTCCCGGCCGCCAAAATTGAGCTCGAGTACCAAGGCAAGCGATACCAGCGCGAGCTGGCGCGCGATCTTTTCGACCAGCTCATCACTCCAACGATCAGCCGCACACTGGGGCCCTGCCGGGATTGCATTAAGGATTCGGGCGTCGGCATCGATCGGATCGACGAAGTGGTAATGGTCGGCGGTTCCACGCGCATTCCGCTGGTGCGCGCGGCTGTCGAAGCATTGTTCAAGGCCAAGCCGCATACCGAGTTGAATCCGGATGAAGTGGTCGCGCTGGGCGCGGCGGTGCAGGCCGGCATTTTGTCGGGTCAGGTTGAGGACAAGCTGCTGCTCGATGTAACGCCGCTCTCACTCGGCATTGAGACCATGGGCGGCCTGGTGTCGAAACTGATTCACCGCAATTCCACCATTCCCGCCAGCGCCACCGAGACGTTCACCACCGCCGTCGATGGCCAGCGCAACGTTCTGATCCACGTCGTGCAGGGGGAGCGCGAACTGGTGAAGGACTGCCGCTCACTCGCCCGCTTCGACCTGAAAGACATCGACCCGGTGCCGGCGGGGATGGCGCGCATCGAAGTAAAATTTCTCATCGACGCCAACGGCATTCTCAACGTGACCGCCCGCGACCAGCGGACCGGCAAGGAGCAGAGCTTCGACGTGAAGCCCTCCTATGGCCTTACCGACCAACAAGTGGAGGCGATGATTCAGGAATCGTTCGAAAAGGCGGAGCAGGATTTTCGCGACCGGCAAGTGCGCGAAGCCCGCGTGGAAGCCGACACGATTCTGGCGGCGACGGGCAAAGCGCGCCAGAGCGACGCTTATTTCGAGCTCGGAGACGATGAACAACAAGCGATCGAGGAAGCCGTCAACGAGTTGCTGCTGGCCTACCATTCAGACGACTACCTGTTGATTCGCGCGAAGATCGAACAGTTGAACAACGCCACCCAGAAGCTGGCCGAGAACATGATGAACACCGCCGTGCGCGGCGCGCTGAAAGGAACAAAAATCTGATGGCCGGACTCACCTGGGACCAAACCGACAACATCGCTCTCGCGCTGTACGAAAAGTTCCCCGATCTCGACCCGCTCCACATGCGCTACACGGACCTGCACAAATGGATCACGGAACTGGACGGGTTCGCCGACGACCCAGCGCAATCGACCGAAGGCAAGCTGGAAGCGATCCAGATGGCGTGGCTCGACGAGTACAAAACGGATCACGAGTAGGAACGGCGAGGAGCGTCACTCCGGCAAAAGTCTTTTCGCTTTCTTCCCTAGCAGCCCGTGGTAAAAGTCCGACAAAGTACTTTGCAAAGAGTACATTTGGCCG
>JBDTAT010000852.1:0-2637 GCA_039924505.1 Bryobacteraceae bacterium | reverse complement strand
CGAGGCCGGCCGCGAGCACCAGCCAGAGCTGGTGACGATAATGGGCGATGAAATCCTGCTGGTAGCCGGTGTCGAGCGCAACCTCGATGCGGTATTCGGGCGCGCCGTTGCCAGCCGCAACCACGGTTTCGAGAACGCGAAACAGGCTGCCGCCGGAGCGCACGTCGGTGCTGAAGCGGGGCGCGCCGGTGCGTAACGGAGCGAGGATCGATCCCGGCAACGCGGAGTTCATGCCGGCGGTCTCGTAGAGCGGACGGCCGTCGCCGGTCAGGACGCGGGACAATACGCGGATGGGCGCGTGGGAGGTTTCCTCTTCGCCGATCTCCCAGTTCATGGCCAAACCGCGAGTCGCACTGAGATGGAGGAGAGCGCGAAGAACCGCGGTCTTTTCTTCCAGGTAGCGATCGCTCTGCTGATCGAAGTTTCGCGCCAGCGCCCAGTAGAGAATTCCGGTGACGGCGAGAATTAGAACGAAGCTCGAGGCGGCGTACCACCAAGTCAGGCGCGCGGCAAGGCTGGCGCCGGCGGGATCAGGCTTCGGTTTCGAGGACATAACCCACTCCGCGCACGGTTTTCAGCAGACGGCTCGCGAACGGATCGTCGAGTTTCGCGCGCAGACGGCGAACATGCACGTCCACTACGTTCGTATCGCTGTCGAAGTTCATGTCCCACACCTGCTCCGCGATAAAGGTGCGGCCGAGAACTTCGCCGGAGCGGCGCGCAAACAGGGCCAACAGCCGGAATTCCGTGGCGGTGAGATCCAGCCGGCGGCCGCCGCGTAAGGCGCGCTGGCGGGCGAGGTCGATTTCAAGATCTCCCACCTGGAAAAAACTGGGTTGGCGCGCTGGGCCGCGCCGAAGAATCGTGCGGACGCGGGCCAGCAGTTCGGAGAATGCGAAGGGTTTCACTAAATAATCGTCGGCGCCGAGTTCGAGACCGCGCACACGATCCTGAACCGAATCGCGCGCGGTGAGCACCAGCAGCGGTGTTTCATTTCCTTCGCCGCGGAGACGCGCCAGCACGGACCATCCGTCGCGGCGCGGCAGCATGATATCAAGCACTACCAGATCGTAGCTGCTCGTCATTGCCGAGTGCAGGCCGTCGTCTCCGTTGCGCGCAACATCGACGCTGAAACCCTGCTCGCCGAGTCCTTTCTTCAGGTATGCGGCGGTTTTGGCTTCGTCTTCAATCACTAGCAGCTTCACAGATGAGTTGAGTCTATCAGCGGCGCCCGGACGGCGCAATGCCGGACGCGCATATTGATACAATCTAAAACCGATGAGCATGAAATATCGATACGAAGAATTTACCTGGCCGGAGATGCGCGAGGCGGTGGCGCAGAACCGCGTGTGCGTGCTGCCGGTCGGCACGGTGGAGCAGCACGGGCCGCATCTGCCGCTCTCGACCGACGTAGTGACGGCCACTGAAATGTCGCGGCTCGCCGTGGAGCGCATTCCTGCCGAAGCTATCCTGATGCCGCCGGTCTTCTACGCATTCAACGAGCATCATCTGGATTTCCCAGGCACCATCGCGGTGGAAGGCCATACGTTCATCGACTACGTGACCGATATCGGCAAGAGCCTAGCGCACCACGGTTTCCGGAAGATCCTGCTGGTAAACGGCCACGGCAGCAACGTTCCATTTCTCGATATTGCGGCGCGCAATATCACCAATCATACGGAGGCTATTTGCGCCATGATTCCTTGGTGGAGACTGGTGCCGCAGCCGCTGCTCCAGGAGCTGCGCGAATCGGAATATCCGGGTGGAATGGCGCATGGATGCGAGCTGGAAACGTCGGTGTTGTTGTATTTGCGCGGCGATTTGGTCCAGATGGACAAAGCGGAGCGCGATTTTCCGCCGCAGAGCTCGGAGTTTTTCTTCTGGGATTTGCAAGCTCCCTCCCCGGTGTTCTTTCAGGAATTTTTCAGCCGCAAGTCGCGCACCGGAACTTCCGGCGATCCGACGAAAGCGACGCTCGAAAAAGGGCGGCGGTTCGTAGAGGCGGTGGTGGAGCGCATGATCGCGCTGATCCGCGATTTGCGCGAGCGCGAAATTCGCCCGCGCGTGGATCATCATTAGATGAGGGTTCCGGCGATGAGGATCAACTACAAACCATACGCCGCGGGCGCCGCAATTCTGCTGGTAATTGGCTACGTGGGTGTCGCGCGCAAAGCAGGAGGCCAAACCGCGCCGTCTCCGATGAATAGGTCATCCATGGAAAGCGTCGAAGCGGTTAACCTCTTGTTCGGGGTGAAAGATGGAAAGCCCGCTAATTGGGACGGATCGGTTACGCTGAGCGCCGGAACCATTGAGAAGATCGAAGGCTATCATTTCACGGTAGACGCGAAGATTTCCGGCGCCAACGCGTGGGAATGCTCGTCGCATCCTTGGCCGCCGCCACAGGCGGGCATGCACCCGCGCGAGCGACCGGTTCCGCACGCAACGATGATGGTTCCAATCGGAGTGACCGTTTACTATCGCGCGCCAGCCGGCGCGAAAATGCAGGTCAAACTCAATGGCCGGCCGGAGTTCTGGTTCCGCCCGTCGGAGCTGCCGGAGGTGGAGGCCATCTACCCCCTCGTCGATCACTCGGTTGAAGTCCGCCGCAGTCCGGTGGCGCAGCAGATCACGGACGCC
>JBDTAT010000851.1:0-4041 GCA_039924505.1 Bryobacteraceae bacterium | reverse complement strand
GTACGACAACCTGGTGCGCAACCTCTATGGTGCCTTTGTCCAGGACAATTTTAAAATCAGCCGGCAGGTAACCCTCAACCTAGGTTTACGCTGGAATCCGTTCCTGGAATTTACGGATATCCCAGCGCACCAAGTCTCCGAATTCGACCAGGCCGCGTATCTGGCGGGTAAGCATTCGCAGCGCTTCCCGAATCTGCCTCCAGGCGTATTCGCCGGTGGCGATCCGGGAGTGCCGGACACGGTTGTGCCTTCCCGCTACGCCATCTTCGATCCGCGTATTGGCATCGCCTGGGATGTGTTCGGGAACGGCAAGACCAGCTTGCGCGCCGGATACGGACGGTTTCACGATCAACCGGTAGGGCTGAGCTATAACCGCCAGCTCACCTCGCCGCCCAATTCCGTAAGAGTCGACATTACTGCCCCGCCGAGTTTCGCCAATCCTTATACCGGCGTGTACGATCCCTTCCCCGTGACACGTCCCATCGGCCCGGCGCAAATTTTCCCGACACCATTCCTCCTGGTTGCGTTTGACCCGAATTTCACGTACCCCAGCATTCACCAATGGAACTTCACCATCGAGCAAAGCGTGGCCAAGAGCCTGGTGGCGCGGATCACGTACCAAGGCTCGGCGGGCCGCCATCTATTCCACGCGGCGGACCGCAATGCGGCAATTTACGGGCCGGGTGCGACGATCGCGAACACCAACGCGCGCCGCCCCATCCCGCAATTTACCCAACTGACCTTCGCCGGCACGTACGGTATGGCCAACTACGACGCATTGGTTGCGAGCCTGGAAAAACGATTTTCCGGCGGCTTGACCTTCCTGACTGGTTTTAGCTGGCAGAAGTCCCTGGACCTTGCCTCCAGCTCCGCTTTCGAAGGCGACTTGGGCGCCTATCCGTACGGGAGCATCATGAAGGATTACGGCATTTCCGATTTCAGCCGGAAAGCCAGATTCACGGGGTCGTTCAACTACCAGGTTCCCGGGCCGAAATCGGGCGCGATGCGCTATGCCGCCGCCGGGTGGCAGCTCAACGGAATCGTGACGCTTCAAACGGGCCCGCCGCTGACCATTAACACCGGCTTTGATAATTCATTCAGCGGGATTGGCAATGACCGTGTAGATGTCATCGGCAATCCCAATCTTGCCGGCGGACGCTCCCGTGGCGCCGAGATACGGCAATGGTTCAATACAGCGGCGTTTACGCCCAATGCACCCGGAACGTTCGGCACTTTGGGCCGCAATACGGAGATCGGTCTTGGTTTTGCGGACTTGGACGTTTCGCTTTTCAAGGACTTCGCGATGCCCTACTCGGAGCGCCATAAAGTTGAGTTCCGGGCGGAGTTCTTCAACACTTTGAATCGCGTGAATCTCGGCAATCCGACCACCGCGTACAGTTCGAGCCTGTTCGGCCGGATCACCAGCGCGGGCGATCCGCGGATTCTGCAGCTCGCATTGCGCTACAGCTTCTAATGGGACACGCGCAAAACGAAGTGCGGCGCGAAATAGTTCCTGCTCGGGACGGTGGTGCGCGCCGCACGCTTTGCGCTTTTAACAAATGAAACGACTACTCCCGCTGTTCTTTCTGTGTGCAGCGCTTCCGGCGCAGACTACGGTGCGCCAGGTGGAGCGACTGCTCGAACCTGCGCTTCAGACACCGGATGTCGTTGCGTACCAGTTGCGCCAGTACCTGGACCGCAAAGCTACACCGCTCGCGCCGCCTGTATCGGCTGCCCTGTGGACCGCGAAGGCAAAACGTATCCGCAGCCATGTTCTCGACGATGTGGTTTTCCATGGCTGGCCTCGTGAATGGGTCGACGCGCCGCTACAAGCGGAGGATCTTGGGCCCATTCCCTCCGGCCCCGGGTACCATATTCGCAAAATACGCTACGAGATCGTCCCGGGTTTCCAGACCGTAGCTATTCTGTACGAGCCCGAGAAGCTCGATGGAAAGAGACCCGCCATTCTAAACGTGAACGGCCACGTGGGCGCACCGGGCAAGTCGGTGGAGTACAAACAGAAGCGATGTATTAATTTTGCGCGCAATGGAATCATGGCGCTCAACCTGGAGTGGTTCGGCTATGGCGAACTCGGGAACGTCGAAAATAGCCACTGGTTCGGCGCGCATCTCGACCTGGTGGGTGTGAACGGCGTAGGCCTGTTCTATCTTGCCATGCGGAAAGGACTCGATTTTCTCGACCAGTATCCGCACGTGGACCGTTCACGGCTCGGCGTGACGGGCCTTTCGGGCGGCGGATGGCAAACCATCATGCTGAGCGCGCTCGACGAGCGCGTTGCCGTATCCGTTCCGGTTGCCGGTTACGCTTCGCTGCGGTCGAGAATCGAACGCCCTAGCGATGTTGGAGATATCGAGCAGAACGCCACCGATCTGCTGCAAGGCCAGGATTATTCGCATTTCACGGCGATGCGAGCTCCGCATCCCACGCTGCTGATCTACAACGCGGAAGACGACTGCTGTTTTCGAGCGCCGCTGGTCAAGCCCTACATTTTCGACGCAATTAAACCGTTCTTTGGCCTGTATGGGAAGAATGAAAACCTGGCCTGGCACGAGAACCTGGACCCGGCCACGCACAATTATCAGATCGATAACCGGCTGCAAGCGTACCGGTTCTTCTCGCGGCATTTCGGCCTGCCGGAGATCACGAGCGAGTCCGGCGTGGATTCCGAAGTCAAATCTTACGATGAACTCGTCGTTGGCCTGCCTGCGCACAATCTCACGATTTTGGGCCTGGCACGAAAACTTGCCGGCGAAAACCGGCGCGAATCGGGCGGCCGTACCCGCCTGGGCGAAATCGTCCGCTATCAAGACGTGCAGACGCGCCCCTGGGCGCTCAGTAACAGCAAGAATAAAGGATTGGAAACGTACGCGCGCCGATTCGATTTCAGCAATGGCCTGAGTGCAACGGCTGTCTGGCTGAAAGCTATCGACAGGCAGCGCGTGGACGAAGTCACTATCGTCCTTAATGACAAAGGCAAGAAGGCGTCCGCCGCGTTAGCCTCGGATCGCATCAATCGCGGCGAGGGAGTATTGGCAGCCGACTTGCTGTTGACTGGGGATTCGGTTCCGCAAGACGGCTCCGCGGCTTTCGCGCAGCTTCTCGCCACGACCGGTGACCGGCCATTAGGCCTCGAGGCGGCGCAACTCATCGCTTTGGCGGCGCAGGCGCGCGCGATGAGCGGAGCTCGATCATTGCGTCTGGAGACCGCCGGCTTTCGCAGTCAGGTAATCGGGCTGATAGCCGCCGCTCTGAAACCGGGGCTATTCCGTGAGATGGCGGTGCATGACGGCAGCGGATCGCTCCGGCGTCTGCTGGACGGGCCGGTCGAATATCAGGCCGCGCCCGATTTGTTCTGCCTCGACCTTTTCAAGGAGTTCGATCTGGATCGCTTGGCGCAACTCGCCGCACCCACGGCAATCCGGCAATAACGGCAACGCACGAAAGATATCGGAGCAAGCGGGGCGCCACGCTCCGCCTGCACGGGCGTGGAGTTGAATTTCGCCATCTGAGTGCAGGCTTACTTCCATCGCCGAGAGATAGAGTGCAATCATCGCGACGAGGAGTCTCTGCCGGTGAACAGGCAGCGGCGGAGCGGGTGTGATAGGTTGCAAGAGGCATTTTATCCATGAGATTTCTTCGGATTTGTTTGGTTGTGGCGCTGGGGCTGACGGCGGCTTGCCGGCGGGAGACGAAGCGGACCATCGCTATGATCCCCATGGGCAACGCGCACCAATACTGGCAGTCGGTACATGCGGGGGCGGTAAAGGCGGCGCGCGAGTTGGGCGTGAATGTAATTTGGGACGGGCCGCCAACGGAGACGGACTTTGCCGGGCAGCTTAAAATTGTCGACACGATGATCAACCGCCATGTGGACGCGATTGCGGTGGCGCCGATCGACACGACGACGCTGGTAAATGTGGTGGAACGCGCCGGGCGTGAAAATATCCCGGTGGTAATCTTCGATTCCGGTATCGGAACGGACCAATTCGTTGCGAAGATCGCGACCGATAACTATCGCGC
>JBDTAT010000850.1:0-2751 GCA_039924505.1 Bryobacteraceae bacterium | reverse complement strand
TAAGGCGGGATATGTCGGCAAGCTGGAGCACAACCTGGTGCGGATGCTGCAGGAAAACCCGGCCGTGTATATTCCCGGCCAATCCACGCTGGCGAATACCAACCAGCGCCGGGTCCTGCTGCCGGGCGTGTATGCGAGCTTCCGGCAGATCGCGACGGCTTCCAATGCTTCGTACCAATCGCTTGAAGCGTCGCTGTCCCGCCGTTTCAACAATGGCTTGACGTTCCTGGCAGCCTACACGTTCGGCAAGCTGCTGGATTACTATTCGGCGCAGAATCTCGGCCAGACGCCGCAGAACCCGTACAACGCCAAGCTGGATCGAGCGCGATCCGATGAAGACCGCAACCAGGTCTTCAGCGGTTCGTTCGTTTACGACATTCCGTTCCCGCGGAATCGCAAGTCGCTGGTGGCGGAGGTTTTCGGCGGCTGGTCGCTGGCGGGCCTGGTCACGATGGCGACCGGCTTGCCCGTTTATGTCAACAGCGGCCAGGATTTCTCGCTGACCGGCGTAGGCTTCGACCGCCCCAACCTGATAGGCGATCCGAGCCTCGCGAGCCGCAGCCGCGCCGCGACGATCCAGGAGTTTTTCAATACGGCCGCATTTGCCGCCAACTCGCCCGGCGTGTACGGAAGCGCGGGCCGCAATCTATTCAGCGGTCCCAGCACGGCCAACACAAATCTTTCCTTGGTCAAGAGTTTTCCGATTAGTGAACGGCTCGGCCAGCTTCAATTCCGCTCGGAGTTTTTCAATACATTCAACCAAGTGAACTTCGGGCAGCCGGACGGCGTTTTTGTGGACAAAACGTTCGGCCGCATTCAGACGGCGGCGGACCCGCGCGTCGTGCAGTTCGCGTTGCGGTATCAATTCTGAGGATAGGCCACGGAATAAATTACCAACCGCTCCCGGACGGCGAGTAGCTCGGAACCAGAGAGGGCTCTTTGCGCGACACAACAACCGCTCCTTGACAGTCGCGGCTCGGTTACGAACGGCGGTCGCGGCTCGGTTGCGATTCGTGGAAGCTCGAATTAACGGTGGAGGCGCGTTCCGGCGGGACTTCCGGCGAGAAGTTGTGCGACGATGCCGGGGCGGGCGCCGGGTGCGACGATTACTTCATCGACGCCGCTTTCGAGCGCCTTGCGGCCGGCTTCCAGTTTCGCCTGCATGCCACCGGTTGCTACACCGGCGCGGATCAGCGCTTCCATCGCCGGGATAGAGAGCTCGGCGAGCGTAGCGCCGTTTTCGTCCCGGACGCCTTCCACATCCGTGAGAAAAAACAGACGCGCCGCGCCGTAGCCTGACGCGCACGCGGCAGCCATCTGGTCGGCGTTGACGTTATACATGCGCCCATCGCGGCCGCCGGCCACGCAGGCCACCACTGGCAGATAGCCGTTGGCGGTGAGCAAGTGGAGCAGACCGGCATTGGAGCGGATGGGCCAACCTACGGCGCCGAGTTCGTCTGAAAGCGGCTCGGCCTCGGTGAGCAACGCGTCGATCCCGGTCAGCCCGACGGCGCGCGCTCCGGCAACGGTGAATGCGGAGACCAGCTCCTGGTTTACGCTGCCGGCCAGAACTTTCAGAACGGCGTCGAGCACCTCGGGCGTGGTGACGCGCAGGCCGTTGACGAAGCGGCTTTCGACGCCGCGCTCCGCCAGGAAACGGGTCATCTGTTTTCCGCCGCCGTGGACGACGACAATTTCAATTCCGCCGGATGCCGCCGCGGCCACTTCCCGCGCCAGCCGGAGCCGCGATTCGGGGGCGTCGAGCAGCGTGCCACCAATCTTGATTAGAACGTGCGCGGACATTAGAGCAATCCGTCGGTCTCTTTGAAGCCCAGAGCGAGATTCATATTCTGAATGGCCTGTCCGGCGGCGCCCTTCACTAAATTGTCGATGGCGGAAACCACGACGCCGCGGCCGGTCTGGGCGTCGAATTTCACTCCGATATCGCAGAAATTCGTAAATTGGACGGCCTTCAGATCGGGAACCTGGCCGAGAGGGTAGAGGCGGACGAAGGGTTCACCGGCGTAGCGGCGGCGATAAATTTCGAGCAGGCCATCGGCGTCGAGGGGCTGTGAAGAGCGGAAGTATATGGTTTCGAGGATGCCGCGGTCGAGCGGCAACAGGTGGGCGGTGAAGCTCAGCTCCGCTTCCGCCAAACCCGAGACCATGAGAATTTCCGGGACATGACGATGATCGAGAACCGAATAGGCCGAGAAATTACCGGCGACTTCGCAGAAGCTGGTCTTCAGGCTGGGCTTGCGTCCGGCGCCGCTAACGCCACTTTTCGCGTCGCACACGATGCCGCACTCGCGGTTGACGACGCCGGCATCGAGCAAGGGCCGGAGGGCCAGGTTCGCCGCGGTGGGATAGCAGCCGGGATTGGCGATGAGCCGGGCGGATGAAATTCCGGTCCGGTCGATTTCGGGTAATCCGTAGGCCGCCTAGGCCAGCAGGCCCGGATGGCGGTGGGAGTCGTGGTACCAACGCGTATAGTTTTCGATGGTCTTCAGGCGGAACGCGCCGGACAGGTCGACGACCTTGGCGCCGGCTTCGAGCAGCGCGGGCGCCAGTTCCATGGAGACTTCGGCCGGCGTTGCAAGAAACACGACGGCCAGTTTTTCGGCTTTGACGGCCGCGGGCGTTAACGGAACGGCAGGCAGGGCGCGGGGATGGAGGATCTCCGGACGGCTGTCGCCGTCGGAACGATGCTCGAATAGGACCGGGCGCGCGGAGGGGTGGCGCTCCAGAAGG
>JBDTAT010000849.1:0-4261 GCA_039924505.1 Bryobacteraceae bacterium | reverse complement strand
AAGATATCGCGATGCACGATCTGGGAGGCGGAGCGGTAGAGCGCGTATACGCCGCCGTTTGAATCGGCGAACGCGGCCATGCCGCAGCAACCGCAGGCGCCGGTGGACTGATTGAAGGCGGGACGTTCGCGGTCGAAGGTTAGGCCGTCGTTGGAGGACCGCGCGACCCAGACACGGCGCTCGGCCTCCCCTTTGGCGCCGGGAGCGGGCGCGTGCCAGAACACAAAAACGCGGCCGTACCGGTCGGCCGCTATGGCGCCGCCACCGTCCAAACCGTAGGCGAATTGGATGACGTTGCGTTGCGGCTCAAAGGCGGTTCCGGCGTCGTTCAGGCGCGTCACCAGCATCGGAATTTTTCCGGCCGGCGTGTTGGGAGCGGTGGCGGCGCTCGAACCGTTCCAGGCTACATAGACCCGGCCGTTGCGCCCCACTGCGATGTGCGCGCCGCGAATGTTGCCGACCGCGATCGCGCTTCCTGGCTGCGAGTTCACCTGAATCGGCCGGGAAAACGTGGCGCCGTTCCCGGTGGAATGCGCGTAAAGCAGGTCGCCCGCGTTGGCGGCTCCGCGGAAATATAGGAGGTGAACCGTGCCGTGTGAATCCACGACAACCTGCGGCTGGAGGCCGCTATCGGGGACACGGTCGAGCGTCACGCGCGGACGCGAGACGACGGTTGCCCCCGGTTCGGCGATTGTTCCAGGCGCAAGAAGCGCGGCCGCAAGAAACGCCGCGCAGAGCAACTGCTTCATGTCCCGATGGTAACGCAGTGGGTGGTTTGATTCAAAAAGATAATTTCAGGCCGAGCTGGATGCGGCGCGGCTCGCGCATGGCGGTGACCTGGCCGAAATTTGTGGCGCCGAGGCTGCTGGCGATTACGCTTGGGTTGGCGTGGTTTACGATGTTGAAGGTTTCGCCGCGAATTTGCAGATGTATCCGCTCGCCAAAATCGAGGTTGCGAAACAGCGATACATTCCATTGCTGGTAGCCGGGGCCGGTGGCGGTTGTCACCCCGGCGTTGCCGGGACGAACGTCGCCCGAGGGCACGGGCGCATAACACTGCGTATTAAACCACTGCGCGATGGAATGGGGCGCTCCGCTGTCGGGATTGCAAACCAGATCCGGACGCGGCGTCACCGTATTGGCGAGAACGCCGATATCGCCCCAGTCGCGGCCGAGGCCGGAGGAATTGACGGCGAGCGGGAGGCCGGAGGCGAAGGTGGTGATGCCCGATAATTCCCAGCCATGCAGCACGGCGTTGGCGAAATGGGAGTGCGACCGGAACGGAACTTGATAAATGTAGCTGACCGTCAGCACCTGCGCGCGATTGAAGGTAGCCAGACCATAATCGGCGGCGCGATCGTAAGTGTTCTGAACTTCGCCGCTGCGGTCGGCGCTTTCATCGGTGAGCGTCTTCGACCAGGTGTAGGCAAGGCGGAGTGTGGAATTGCCGCCGAACCGCCGCTCCGCGCTTACCTGCAACGAATTGTAATTGGAGTTGAACCAATTCTCCACCGAGTTGATGGCGGCGTACCCGCGATACGGGCGAATCGCGTTCAGGCGCGGCGTGGTGGAAGCGGTGAGCGGCTGCGCCGCGGTGGTGATTCCAGCCGCGACGGCTTCACCCGCTGGAACTTCATTCAAATCGACGATGCCGAGCAGATGTGTGGATTTGGAGCCGTAGTAGCCCACGTCGATCATGAATTGCGGCGCGAGTTGGCGCTGAATATCGAAGCTCCATTGCGAGGTGTAGGGAAGCAACGCCGGGATAGGGGTGGCGCGCAGGGTTTTGGGCGCGGCCGAGATGACGTCGATGCCGGCGGCAGGATTTTCCAGGCGCGTGTTGGTGATGGTGATGTTATCGACGAAGGGCGGATTGGCGAAGATGTTGTTTTCGAACATTCCGACGAGCGACGAATCGTAGGACAGGCCAAAGCCGGAACGGATGGATGTCTTTCCGGTCTTGAACGGGTCCCAGGCAAAGCCGAGACGCGGCGCAAACTTGCCGCCCGGGTTGTTGGCCACCTGCGCGCCATAGGGTGACGAAGAACCGTTGACAATAATTCCGTTCAGCGCGTCGCCGGTGTTGGGAACGATGTTGCCGTTCGAAGGATTCACCTGGGGCGCTTTCGCGGGATCGAAGAGCGCGGGGTTGAAGCTGGTGAGATAGTGATTATCGTCGTAGGGCTGGCGGAAGTTGGAGTAACGCACGCCGGCGTTCAAGGTGAAGTTGGAGGCGGCGCGCCAATCGTCCTGCACATAGGCCTCGACCTGGCGCTGGCGCATGTCCGGCGCGAGATCGAGCGAAGCCTGCGTGAACGTGGTGACGTTGCCAAGCAGGAAATCGGCCCAATTCTGCTGGATGGACGGCGTGCCGGCGGGAGGAGTGGTGCTGAAAGCGAACGTGCCGGCGTTGTTGGTGGCGCTGTTTTCACTCTTCCGGTAGTAATTTACGGTGACGCCGAATTTGACGGTGTGCGGTCCCAAGACCTTCGTGACGTTGTCGTAGAAATTGTAATTTTGGTTGTACTCGAAATACGGTCCGAAGCCTTGTGTGTTGTTCCCGCCGGTGATACTCAAATTCGGGATGCGGTCGAGCGAGACGTGAAACGGAAGGCTGACCTGGACGTCCGAAGAAGCCGCGGAACCGTCGAAGCCGATGGGGACGCTGAATCGGGCGCCGTCGGAGTAATTGAAGCCGGCCTCGTTCACGAGGGCGGGCGAGAAGGTGGAGACGGCGCGGACGACCCAGTTCTTATCCGGCGAGTGCGTGGACGTGGTGGCGACGCCGGGCAGCGCATTGCCGATCATGTAGCCGCCGGGCTCCTGGGTGTTGATGGCATCGGACATGAAGCGGCCGGAGATGCTGAGTTTGGGCGAGAAGGTGTGATCGATCTTAATCAGCTCCTGCCCGAAGTTGTAGATATTGCGCCGCGGACTGAAGAGGGTGAAATTGGCCGGGTTGCCGGAGGGAATTTTGGACCATAGATCCTTTATATAGGCGGCGGCGACGGGGTTGATGGCGGTGATTTGCGTAGCGGTCTGCTGGCAGGCGGTTCCGTTGTATTCGACGCAGACGGGCGAACTGAATGTTCCCTGCTTCATGGCGGCGGAGGGGACCAGCGACTGGAACGTGGAGTACGTGATGACGCGGCGGAACTCCTGCGACCAGAAGAAGAATGTTTTGTTCTTGTCCTGGTTGTATTTTCCGGGAATGAAGACGGGGCCGCCGAACGTATAGCCGAAATCGTTGTAGCGCAGGGGCGGGCGGGCGATTCTGTGGGCGTTGTTCAAAAAATCGTTACCGGAGAGCTGGTCGTTGCGGAAAAATTCATACGCGTTGCCGTGGAATTGGCTGCCGCCGGACTTGGTGATAACGTTCACCTGGCCGGCCGAGCCGCGGCCGAACTCGGCGCTATAGACTCCGCGGATCACTTTGAACTCAGCGATGGCGTCGACGCTGGGCGTGTTGAGCAGGGACAGATTGGAGCCGCGATCGACGTTGTCGGCGCCATCCAGCATGAAATTGTTGGCGCTGGTCCGGCCGCCGTTGATGGAGAACGGGATGGAGTTCTGTTTGCCGAGAGGATCGGTGCCCCCGATGGAGAGCTCGTCGGTTGCGGCGGTGTTGACGACGCCGGGCATGAGCTGAAGAAGCGCGATATAGTTGCGGTTGTTGATCGACAGCTCGCGAATTTCGGCTCCGGAGATGAGGCCGGCGGCGGCGGCCGATTGCAGCTCGACCTGCATGGGATTGGCTTCGACGGTGACCTGCTGGTTAACCTGGCCGACTTCGAGGACGAGCGGGATAGTAAGTTTCTCGCTGACATGCAGCTCGATTCCCTGCCGGACCAGACGCTTGAAGCCGCGGGCGTCGACGGTGAGCGAATAGGTCCCTATGGGGAGCAGTGTGGCGGCGAATTCGCCCCGGCTGCCGGTGGAAACGGTGACGACGACGCGATGCTGCTCGGTCGCTGTGACGGCGATCTTCGCGCCGGGAACCGCGCCGCCGGTGGAGTCGGTGACGGAGCCGAAGTTGCTGCCGGTGACTTCCTGCGCGTAGAGGCTGGAACAGATCAGCAGAATGAACGAAGCGCGGATGGCGGCGCACATGCAAGGAACCTCAGTATATTTCCAATGATACAGGAAGCGGTGAGCGCCCCTGTTCCAACTCCGAGGTGTAGCTCAGACGGGCGAAATATAACCGGTTTGCCGATTCGCCGCCGTCTTCTAAGGAACACGCGCAAAACGGAGTGCGGCGCGA
>JBDTAT010000848.1:0-3189 GCA_039924505.1 Bryobacteraceae bacterium | reverse complement strand
ATGCGCTGAAGGAGTTGCTGGGCCGCTACGTCTCCAGTCCGCTCGGCCGCGCGGAGCTGGACAAAGTCGCGCCGCTTTCCGATCGCAAGCAAATTGAAAGCGCGCTGGCCGAGCTCACGGAGGCGATCGAATACCTGCGCGCGTCCGCGCAACCGCAGCCGGCAACGCGCGGCGCCGCCATCCGCATCCGCTTCGACGGACTGCCGGACGTCGCCGGCGCGCTTTCGCGTCTGCGTATCGAAGGGGCGAGTCTGGAAGCCCTGGAAATTCTCCGCTTTACGGACCTGCTGGAACGGGCCGCTGACGTGCGCAGCATTCTTACCGGCGTCGCGGCCCGGTTTCCCCTGCTCGCCGCGCACGGCGGCGCAATGTCCGACCTTCGCAGTGTAGTGCGGGAATTGGCCGGCAAAATTCTTCCCGGCGGCAGTCTGGCAGACGGCGCGAGCGTGGCGCTCGCGCGCTTGCGCCGCGACATGGAGCGGCAGCAAAAGCAGATTCAAAATTCGCTCGAGCGGTTTCTCCGCGTTCATCACGGCGACGGCACGCTGCAGGAAGATTTCATCACCATTCGCAACGACCGCTTCGTCGTCCCGTTGGTGGCCGGCCAGCAACGCAAGGTGGATGGCGTCATCCATGGCGCCAGTTCCAGCGGCCACACGCTTTTCGTCGAGCCGCTGGAAACCATCGACCTGAATAATGGCTTGGTCCGCCTCGCGGAGGAAGAGGCGCGCGAAGTTCACCGCATTCTGTTGGAAATGACATCGCGATTGCGTGAGCATGCGGTCGAGATCGCGTGCGCGGTTCGTGTTCTGGCGCAACTGGAGTTGTTGTTCGGCAAGGCCGCCTACGCGCTGGATTTCGATTGCGTGGCGCCGCGTTTCAGCCCCGAAACCAATCGCCGGTTGGTGCTGCGCGAGGCGCGTCATCCGCTGCTCGCCGCGATTCTACGCCGCCAGAATAAGCCCATCGTTCCGATTTCATTCGCGCTCGACCGCGAGCGGCGCACCCTTTTGATCAGCGGTCCAAACACCGGCGGTAAAACCGTGGCGCTGAAAACGGCCGGCCTGCTCGCCCTGATGGCCCATGCCGCGCTGCCTGTGCCGGCGGTCGAAGCGGAATTCCCGTTGTTCGATCTGGTGTTGGCCGACATTGGCGATAATCAGTCGATCCAGGAAAGCCTCAGCACGTTCTCGGCGCATATCTGGACCGTGCGCGAAATGCTGGAAAGTGCGACGCCGGATTCACTAGTGCTGCTCGACGAGCTTGGCCGGGCCACCGACCCGGACGAGGGCGGGGCTTTGGGAGTGGCAATCCTGGATAGCTTTCGCGGCCACGGCGCGTTTACGCTCGCCTCCACGCATCTGGTCGCGCTGAAAATTTATGGAGCCGGTACTCCCGGCGTGCTGAATGCGTCGATGGGTTTCGACGAGGAGACGCTGCAGCCCACTTACGCGCTTCGCGTCGGCTCGCCCGGTAAATCCGCCGGACTCGATATCGCCGCGCGCCTGGGCCTGCCCGCGCCGCTGATTGAGCAGGCGCGCGCGGCCATGAGCTCGCGCGACCGCGATATCGCGCGCTTCCTGAATGAACTCCAGCACCGTTTGGAAGAAACCGGCCGCACGGAAGAAGAACTGAAGCAGCGTGCGGATGCGCTCGCGGCGCGTGAACAGGCGCTCGAGAAGGAATGGCAGCGCAAAGGTGAAGCCAAGGTTCGCGAGATCGAGAAATTGAGCGAGGCGGCCATCGCGCGGTTCGAGGAGGACTCGCGCCGCGCGCTAGAGGAGCTGCCGGCCAAGACCGCCGGCAAGGCGCAGCGCAAAGTGTCGCAGACGCGCCGCGAATTTCGCGAGCAGATCGACACCGCAACCGGCCGTACCGCAGCCGGCGGCCCCACAGCCATTCCCGCGAAGCTGGAGGAGGGCGCGCGCGTGCGATTGAAGGGCATCCGCCAACCGGCGCGCTTCCGCCGCACGCTCTCCGATGGTTCGATTGAAGTCGAAGCCGGTTTCCTCAAGATGCAGGTGTCGATCGACGACATCGAAGAGGTGTTGCCACCGGCGCCCGCGGCGGCGTCGCTCCCGCGCGGCATCTCCTACCAGCAAGGCCCGCGGTGGGATGTTTCCTATCGCGAAATCAACCTGATCGGCCGCCATGCCGGGGAAGCGTGCGAAGAAGTCGACAAATTCCTGGACAGCGCCGCGCTCGCCCAGGTGGATCGCATTCGCATCGTCCACGGCCACGGCATGGGCATCCTCCGCAAAGCGATTTCCGAATTGCTGGCGCAGAGCCCCCACGTCGAAAAGTTTTACCCCGCCACCCCAGCCGAAGGCGGCAACGGCGCAACCATCGTGGAATTGAAGGCGGCGAGTTGATGTACCATGAGGACAAATGAGCACCGCCGGCCCAGCGTATCTCGAGATCATCGACTTCATCGCGAAGGGCACAACGCCACAAACCGTTGCCCATTTCCTGCCCTCGCCAGAGGCGCGGCGGAGGGTCTCCGATTTGATTGAACGTGAAACGGAGAATGGCCTATCCGCGGAAGAAAAAGCGGAGTTGGATCACTTCTTGGAACTCGAACACATCCTAAGAATGGCCAAAGCGAAGGCTCGCCAGATCCTCTCGCGTGGCTAGTGGCATCGGCGAATATCTGCGCGCCGAAGTAGGCCGTCGCGCAGCGCGGCGTTGCGAATATTGCCTCATTCACGAAGACGACGGCGGCTTTCCGCACCAAGTCGATCACGTGGTAAGCCGGAAACATGGCAGTGCTTCTCAGCTTGATAACCTCGCATACGCGTGCGTTTTATGCAATCGCCGAAAAGGGAGCGATATCGCCTCGATCGATCCGACGACTGGCGAGGCGGTCCGGTTGTTTCATCCCCGCCGTGACCGCTGGCGCGATCATTTCCGAATTGACGGAGACCGCATCGTCCCACTTACGGGGGTGGCCAACGTAACCGTCCAACTACTTCGGCTGAATGGAACGGAAAGGCTCGCGGAACGGCAGATGCTCCAGGGGTTGCGCAGGTATCCGACTCAATAGCTCGGAAGAAAATGTCCCCGTCCCGCTAATCGCCTCCGCGTTCACTCCAAAAACCCCATCGCCCGCCCGCCGGCTGCCGCGTAGGCGAACTCCAATACATCCAGAAAACGCTCCTGCCCGCGCCAAAATGGAAAGCTCCCCAAACG
>JBDTAT010000847.1:0-4356 GCA_039924505.1 Bryobacteraceae bacterium | reverse complement strand
TCCCACCACTTTCCACGCAACGCTCCGTCGATCGGCTGGCCCGCTTTCCAGTTTTTCATTTCCTTGAAACTGGGCGGCGGCGATTCCTTGTAGGCCGATGGCACCCCGGCCGAAGGACGCGAATACCTGGGGCCGACCGCGCACCCGAGCATCAGTCCGGCAAGACCCGCGACCGCACCGGCAGCGCTCCAATTAGTTCGATAGTTCATTCGAAGACTCCCTGCGGATCCACGGCGCAATGTATTCGGGACAATTCACTAACTGGACGTCCCGCTCAATCTGGGCAATCAGAAACTGTACGCTGAGACGATCCACCAGTGTGACCTCGCCCAGATCGATCACAATCGGCAGATGCGCGCGGCGAACCATATCCAGTGCGCTTTCAAGTTCCGCTAGACATTCTTTGCGAAGCGCGCCGGCCAGCACCACCGTCACGGGTCCGGCAGGCTCTATATTTCGTGTGGCGATGTTCAGCATGAGAAACACCTGCGGCGCCCGATCATGCGCGCGAAGCCTCGGGCGCTATTTTCGCGTGCGGATGCCGCCGCTGCCGCTCCACCCATAGCCGGAACCGGTCCAGATACAGGTAGACGACCGGCGTAGTGTACAAAGTGAGAATCTGGCTTAGGATCAGGCCGCCGACGATCGCGATTCCCAACGGCTGGCGCAACTCCGATCCGGTGCCGATGCCCACCGCCAGCGGCAGGCCTCCCAGCAGCGCCGCCATGGTGGTCATGATGATGGGACGAAAGCGCAGCAGGCACGCCATGTGAATCGCGTCCTCGGAATTCTTGCCTTGCTTGCGCTCGGCATCGAGGGCAAAATCGATCATCAGAATGGCGTTCTTCTTCACAATGCCAATCAGCAGGATGATGCCGATCAGCGCAATGACGCTCAAATCGGTATGGGTCAGCATCAACGCCAGCAACGCGCCGACGCCGGCCGAAGGCAGCGTGGAAAGAATCGTGATGGGGTGAATGTAGCTTTCATATAAAATGCCCAGCACGATGTAGACGGCCAGCAGCGCCGCGGCGATTAGATACGGCTCCGTTGAAAGTGAATCCTGAAACGCTTGCGCGGTGCCCTGAAACTTGCCGTGGATGGTCGACGGCACGCCCAGGTCCACTTCGGCCTGATCCACTTCGTCCACCGCATCGCCCAGCGAAAATCCGGGAATCAGATTAAACGAAAGCGTGATGGCCGGGAACTGCCCCTGGTGATTGACGGCCAGCGCGGTGGTGGAGGGCGCGTAGTGCGTGAACGCGCTGAGCGGCACTTGCCGGCCAGTGGAGGAGCGCACGTAAATGTAGCGCAGGCCATCCGGGTTCTGCCAGAATTGCGGATCGGCCTCCATAATGACGTGATACTGATTGAGCGGTGTGTACATCGTCGACACCTGCCGCTGGCCGAACGCATCGTAAAGCGTTTCGTCGATCAATTGCGAGCTGATGCCCATGCGCGACGCGGTGGTGCGATCGATCACCAGACCGGCCTGGAGGCCCCGGATCTGCTGATCGCTGTTCACGTCCACCAAGCCCGGCAGCGTGCGCAGCTTTTGATAGACCCGCGGCGCCCACTGATTCAGATCCGCCAGGTTATCCCCCTGCAGCGTGTATTGATACTGCGATGCAGTGGAGTGGCCGCCGATGCGTAGATCCTGCGATATCTGCAGGTACAGCGTGGCGCCCGGGATGTGCGCCAGTTTCGGACGCAGCCGCGCAATCACCTGGTCGGTGGAGAGCTTGCGTTCGCTTCCCGATTTCAGCGTGAGGAACACCCGGCCCTGGTTCGCCGTTCCACCATCGCCGCCGTTGAACGCTTCCACGGTATCCACGGCCGGGTCTGCCGCCACCGTCTTGGCAATTTGAACAATAAGATGGCGCATCGCCTGAAACGACGTATCCTGATCGGCGACAATCGATCCCGTCATGCGTCCGGTGTCCTGCTGCGGGAAAAATCCCTTGGGGATGACGACGTACAAATATACGGTCAGCCCGAGTGTGGAAAGCGTGATCAGCAGCACCGGAAACTGATGCCGCAATACCCAGGCGAGTGTGCGTCCATAGATTCCCAGAACCCAGTTGAACACTCCTTCGCTTGCCCGGTAGAAGATCCCATGATTCTGGTGCGCTTCGGTTCGCAGCAGGTGCGCGCACATCATCGGCGTCGTGGTCAGCGAAACCAACAGCGACACGCCGATGGCCACCGAAAGCGTCACCGCGAATTCACGGAACAGACGTCCAACGATTCCGCCCATCAGAAGTATAGGCAAAAACACCGCAACCAGCGAGACGCTCATCGAGATGGCGGTGAAGCCAATCTCCTTGGCGCCGAGCAGCGCCGCCTCCATCGGCCCCATTCCCTGTTCCAGATGGCGCGTGATGTTTTCAATCACCACGATAGCGTCGTCCACCACAAACCCGGTGGCAATCGTCAGCGCCATCAAGGACAGGTTATCGATGCTGTACCCGAACAGGTACATCACGCCGAAGGTGCCGATGAGCGAAATCGGCACGGCGACGCTTGGAATCATGGTCGTCCGCAGATCCTTGAGAAAGAAAAACACCACCAGGATCACCAGCGTGATGGAGATGCCGAGCGTGATCTCGACATCCCGCACCGAGGCGCGAATCGTCGTGGTGCGATCCATGCCAACCGCCAGCTTGATGGCCGGAGAAATCGAGGCCTGCAATTGCGGCATCATGGCGAGGACGCGATCGACGGTGTCGATGATATTCGCCCCCGGCTGGCGGTAGACGATCACAAGAACGGAAAGCTCGCCGTTGGTCAGGCCGCCCGTGCGGATGTCTTCCACCGAGTCGGTGACGTTTGAGATGTCGGACAACTTCACCGCGCCGCCATTGTGATACGCGACCACCAGCGGCTGGTACTGATTGGCCTTCAACAATTGGTCGGTGGTGCTTAGCGCCCACGTGTGGACGCCATTTTCCAGAACTCCTTTCGGACGGTTGGCGTTGGCGCTGCCCAGAACTGCGCGAACGTCCTCCAGACTCAATCCATAATTGTTCAAGATGGTCGGGTTCACGTCGACGCGGACCGCGGGCAGCGCGCCGCCGCCCACGCGCACCTGCCCCACGCCTTTCACCTGGGAGATCCGCTGCTGCAGAATAGAGGATGCCGCGTCGTACATTTTGCCGGTGTCGAGTTGCTTCGACGTCAGCGTCAGCATCAGGATCGGCGAGTCCGCCGGGTTGACTTTCCTGTAGGTGGGATTATTCGGCAAGTTGGCCGGCAGTTGACCGCGCGCCGCGTTAATGGCCGCCTGCACGTCCCGTCCGGCCGCGTCGATATTGCGATTCAGATCGAACTGCATTACGACGCCGGTCGATCCCAAATAGCTGGTGGACGTCATCTCCGTGACACCGGCGATGCGCCCGAACTGGCGCTCCAGCGGCGTCGCCACCGAAGACGCCATCGTTTCCGGACTCGCGCCCGGCAGCGAAGCGGAAACCTGGATGGTCGGAAACTCCACCTCCGGCAGCGGCGCCACGGGTAGATAGAAATAGCCGAGCGCGCCGCCGAGCGCGATCGCCAGCGTCAACAGCGTCGTGCCGGTTGGCCGTTCAATGAATGGCGTGGAGAGACTCATGCTTGCCCCACTGGTTCCGCAACCCTACCCGCTCCGCCGTGGCCCGTTATCCGCCGCGCCAGCCGGTCGAAGGCGAGATAGATCACCGGAGTTGTGTACAGCGTCAGGACCTGGCTGAATATCAATCCGCCGACAATCACGATGCCGAGCGGGCGCCGCAATTCCGCCCCGGTGCCGGTTCCGAGCGCCAGCGGCACGCCGCCCAGCAGCGCCGCCATCGTCGTCATCAGAATCGGACGGAAGCGCAGCAGGCACGCCTGAAAAATCGCGTCCAGCGGCTGCGCCCCTTGCTTGCGCTCGGCCTCCAGCGCGAAGTCGATCATCATGATCGCGTTCTTCTCCACAATGCCGATCAGCAGGATGATGCCGATCAGCGCAATCACGCTGAAATCGTTGTGCGTCAATTGCAGAGCCAGCAACGCGCCCACCGCGGCCGACGGCAGGGTTGACAGAATCGTGATCGGGTGGATGTAGCTTTCATACAACACCCCCAGCACAATGTAGACCGTGATTACAGCCGCCAGAATCAGCAGCGGCACGTTGGCGAGCGAAGCCTGAAACGCCCGCGCCGTTCCTTGAAAGTCGCCTTGGATGCTGGCCGGCATCCCGAGGTCCTGGTTCGCGACTTTGATCGCATCCACCGCCTCTCCCAGCGACGCTCCCGGCGCCAGATTATAAGAGACCGTCACCGCCGGGAACTGTCCTTGACGATTCACCGCCAGCGGCGTCGTGAGGGTTTCAACTTG
>JBDTAT010000846.1:0-2966 GCA_039924505.1 Bryobacteraceae bacterium | reverse complement strand
GACGGGTTCACGCGCGAGAAGTTCTTTTTCGGCCCGTTCGTTTTAATTCCGTCCTGCCAGCCATCGTCAATCTGCAGGAATTCCAACCCGAACGGTTTCAACTGTTCGGCCGCAAACGCCGCTTGCGCCGCCAGGTCTTTCTCATTCGATGCGCGCGCGTGATACCACGTGCAGTATCCCACCGGCTGCGGCGGCAGCTTGATCCGGTAAATACGCGCCACCGTGTCCGCCCACGCTTCCAAACCAAAACGGGCGTCGCTAAAATATCCCAGCGCGAATGTTTCGAGCGCCGCACTTTGCCCCGGCCGCAGCAGCAATTTCCCGTAATCGATTTCCGCCTCCATCCGGACCCGGCCCTCACGTACGCCAGGAAACACCACCCCGCCGCCGCGGTTGCTTGTGATCCAGCCCGCCACCACGCCCCTGCGGCTTGCCGGCTCCGCGGCGGCAGCCCACATGTAACTCCCCGGCGCGTTCCCCGGGTCCGTCAGTCCGCCGGTCCCCAGCACTTGCAGCGACGTAACCGGCGCTCCAAAATCCACGCTGAACGCGAGCGGCCGCAATTTATTCGTAACAGACGGTTCCACTCCGCCATTCCGTAAACTCGATCGGAACAGTACGAACGGCGCTTTTGGAAATACCTGAATCGCAGCGGAATTTCCGCCGCGATACGCGATCTCAATCGATTGGCCGCGCCCGAACGCAGTGTCCTCTATAGACGCCACCCGCGCCTCGCCGCCGCTCTCGCGCAACTGTCCGTCCCGCACGAACGTCACGCCGCCGCTCTCCGCCGAAAACGAATTTGCGGCCGCGTCGAACCGCACCTCCAGCGTTTCATTCCGGATCGTCAATTCGCCGGATTCCGCCCGCCCCACGCAACTCAGCATCGCCAGGCAGACCGCAACTTGAATTTTCATTTCACCTCTACCGTCACCGTCTGCGTCACAGTCTTCCCGTCTTTTCCTTGCGCCACTAGTTTATAGGCCGTCGTCTTCGGCGGTCGAATCTCCACGCAGTGACTGACGGCCGGATACACGTTATCGAGCGGCGGCTCCATCCGGAGCGACTTCACATTCAGCACGCCATAGCAAAGCTGCATCTTCGCTCCGCGGTGTACCGCCGCCGGACTCGCATAGAACATCGTGATCCGCACATCGTCGGTGCCGTACAGCGCCAGAAACTTCCGCGCGCTCTTCGCCTCCCGTTCCTGGGCCTCGCGCTGCACTTGTTCATCCTCCTGCCGCCGTTCATAAAACGTCCAGCCGGTATAAAGCAGCGCTGCAATCAGCGGAATCGCCAGGAAGCGAACCACCGTCTTCATCCAGTTGTTCGGCATGCCGCATCTCCTGGGATAGTCATTACCCGAGTGTCCAACCGCTTCCTGGCCGCCGTCAAGCTTCCTCTTGACGTCGGCCGCCTCGCACCGCACAATGAATCCTGATACCGCCAACCCGGAGGATGAAATGCCATTCGATGTACAGTTCGCCTTGAACGTCATGTATCCGGCGGCCGTCGCCGCCTACGCCATCATCGACAATCCCAATCCATCTATGCCCGACGGTTACAATCTGGTCGGCCCCATCCGCGCCGATCCGTCTCGCGCACAGGCGGACGTCGCCGCCGCCAACGATCAGCAGCAATCCATGGTGCATGAAATGCTTGCCGACAGTTATAACTTCGGCATTGTTGCCTGGAACGCGGCCGCCGGCACGGCGCTGGTCGCGTTTCGCGGAACGCAAACCCTGGCGGACTGGCTCGACGATTTCGACGCCGTCGCCCTACCGTACAAAGCGGTCCCCGGCGCCGGCTTCGTCCATCTGGGTTTTCAACTTGTCTACGAGCATGTGCGTGGAAGCCTTCCCGCTCTCATCCTCAACGGCTGCCCCGGCTGCAAGCGCGTTCTGGTCACCGGCCACAGCCTCGGCGGCGCCCTCGCGGTTCTCTCCGCCCTCGATCTGGCCACCAACATCCCGCCAAGAATTGTGCCGGAGCTCTACACCTTCGCCGGCCCCCGCACCGGCGCGCCCGATTTCGCCGCCGCCTTCAATGCGCACATCTCCACCTGCTATCGCGTAGTGAATGTAATCGAGTTGACCCCGCTCGATATCGTTCCGAACGTCCCACTCCCGCCCCTCTACGAACACGTCGGCAGCTCCGTCACAGTCCACGGCGGCTTCACCCTCGATGAAAAAGCCGCCCACGCCCTAACTTCCTACGCCATCGGCCTGCGCAGACTTCAACCCGTAGCCGCTACCGCCACTCCGGGCTAGGTCTTTCATTCGGAGCCGCGACCGCGAGGGAGCGGTTTCCGCCGACCCCGGTTTTTCAACAGAGCGGTTGCGCCCGACACTAATAATCTCGCGGTCGAAAACCTGGATGCTGCTTCACCGATGGGAGCGGGCCTTGGGCTCGGCAGCGAATCACCTTCTCAATGGTCTCCCGGAAACCGCAAGTTCACTCATTGATCGCCTCTCTTTTGTTGCGGGCCAACTCTTCGCTCCGGGCAAACAGATCCGGAGTCCCGCGAAACTTTGTTTTCCCGAGGCGTTCCAGCGCCTCCTCGATCCGGATCAGGCTGGATCGAGCGGCTTCGACCAGCGGGAAGCGGAGCGGCGTGGTATCCGCCACGACCAGGCTCATCTGCCCAGCAAGCCTTGCGCCCGAAGTTTATCGAGGTCCGCGAGATCCCGTTCGAGGTCCTCGCTCGAATAGGCGTGGCCGTGGATCTGGCGATCCTTCAGGAAGCCGTCGAACTCAAAGCGCGTCATTCCCAGCAACTGGGCAGCCTGATAGTGGGTCGGCTTTTCTGAGCGGTAGCCTTCAATGGCCACGGCTTCCAGCGCTTCGCGGCCCGGATCGGGGTGCCGGGCGATGTCATCGGGCAGCTCGATGGTGATCTGCATGGGACCAGGATAGCAGGACGTCATCGCGCGCTATACGAACCCGAACCGTCGGCGCGTGTGACC
>JBDTAT010000845.1:0-4195 GCA_039924505.1 Bryobacteraceae bacterium | reverse complement strand
CGTCGTTAAAGGTTGGCGCGAAGCGACCACGCTTACCGCCGAAGATGTGCTGGCACAGCTTGAGCCATATTGCAGCGGCTTCCTCTGCACCTACGTGGATAAAGAAGGAATGCTCGCCGGGACCGATCTGGCATGGTTCGGCCGGCTCCGCGCCGCGACCACGCTGGAACTGACCGCCGCCGGCGGCATCACCACGCTGGACGATATCCGCGAGCTCCAGCGGTTGAACATTCATGCCGCGCTCGGCATGGCGATCTACACGGGCCGCCTGAATCTGGCCGAACTCGCCGCGTTGCAAGCGTAGTCGCCGGGGATACTTCAACCGGTTGTCAGCTCGCGCAAATCGTCTACCCAGTAGTCCGGGTTCCAGCGGGCGATGTTCTCGATCTTGCCGTATCCGTAGCGCACCGCGCAGGTTGCCACTCCGGCAGCGCGGCCGGCTTCCATGTCGGCGGGGGAATCGCCGACCAGCAGGCATTCGGAGGGGTCCGCGCCCAGCGCCGCGAGGCCGGCGAAGATCACATCCGGCCGCGGTTTGGCGGGAAAGCCGTCGGTGCCTTGCGCGTGATCGAAAAACTTCAGCAGCCCGAACTGCTCCAGAATGGCGCGCGTCGACGGAGAGCCCTTGGTGGTCGCCGTCGATTTTCGGCTGCCGCCGAGTGCGGCCAGCGCTTCCACCACGCCCGGATAGATCCGCGTACCCGCGTGACCGCGCGCCGGATACACCTTGCGGTATTCCTCTACCATCGGCTGCATGGCTTCGGCGGGGAAATTCAGATCCTGAAACAGATCGATGAGATGCAGGCCGATATAGCTCCGCAGGTAATCGTCCGAGACTTCAAGCCGCGGGCGCCAGTTTTCGAGCACCGTTCGAATGGCGCCGCCAATGTCGGCCGCGGAGTCGAGCAGCGTGCCGTCGAGGTCGAACAAGTAGACGGGGAAACGCGGTATCCCACTCACGCGGGCTGCGGTCCGCCTTCCAAGATTCCGGGCACGATGCGTCCGTTTTCCGGGCGAATCACCTGTTGCGGCGTGTCGGTTCCGGAGGGCGCGGCGGGCGGACGGGTGAACGCGGAAAGCTTCTCGCCGCCAATCAGTTTCAGGACTTCCGCTCCGTCCAGCACTTCCCGTTCCAGCAGCGCTTCGGCGATGCGCACCAAGGCGTCCGAGCGTTCCTCAATGATGCCGCGGGCGCGGTCGTAGCCGACCGTTACGAGTTTCTTCACCTGTTCGTCGATGCGAATCGCGGTCTCTTCGCTGAAATCGCGGTGCTGCGAGATTTCACGGCCGAGGAAAATCTGCTCCTCCTTCTTGCCGAAGCTGAGCGGTCCCAGATCACTCATGCCCCATTCGCAAACCATCTTGCGCGCCATGGCGGTGGCCCGCTCGATGTCGTTGCCGGCGCCGGTGGTGATCTGCTTCATGAAGATCTCCTCGGCAATCCGTCCGCCCATCAAAATGGCAAGCTGCGATTGCAGGTATTCCTTGCTATAGGAGTGCTTGTCGTCGATCGGTAATTGCATGGTGACGCCGAGCGCCATTCCACGCGGGATGATAGTCACTTTATGCACCGGGTCGGCGTTGGGAATGGTGGCCGCCACCAGGGCATGCCCCGCTTCGTGATAGGCCGTGTTCTTCTTTTCTTCGTCGCTGATGATCAGGCTCTTGCGCTCGACACCCATCATCACTTTGTCTTTGGCGAGTTCGAAATCGTACTGCGTGACAACCTTGCGGTTCTGCCGCGCCGCCAACAGCGCCGCCTCGTTCACCAGATTGGCCAGATCGGCTCCCGCGAATCCCGGCGTCCCACGCGCCAGCACCGAGAGATCCACATCGTCGGCCAACGGCGTTTTGCGGGTATGCACTCTCAGAATCATCTCGCGGCCGCGGACGTCGGGGCGTCCGACGACTACCTGCCGGTCAAACCGCCCCGGCCGCAGCAATGCCGGATCCAATACGTCGGGACGGTTGGTGGCCGCCACCAGGATGACGCCTTCGTTCGATTCAAACCCATCCATCTCGACGAGTAGTTGATTCAACGTCTGTTCGCGCTCGTCGTGTCCGCCGCCCAGGCCCGCTCCGCGATGACGCCCTACGGCATCGATCTCGTCGATAAATACGATGCACGGGGCGTTCTTTTTGCCCTGCTCGAACAGATCGCGCACGCGGCTGGCGCCCACGCCGACAAACATCTCAACGAAATCCGACCCGGAGATGGAGAAAAACGGAACATTGGCTTCACCGGCGATGGCCCGCGCGAGCAGCGTTTTGCCGGTGCCGGGCGCGCCGATCAGCAACACGCCCTTCGGAATCCGGCCGCCGAGTTTTTGGAATTTCTGCGGCTCGCGTAGAAATTCGATAATCTCCTGCAGCTCTTCCTTGGCCTCTTCCACTCCAGCCACGTCTTTGAAAGTTACCTTCTTTTGTTGCGAGGTGTGCAGGCGCGCGCGGCTCTTGCCGAAACTCAGCGCTTTGTTCCCGCCGCTCTGCATCTGCCGCATCATGAAGATCCAAAACGCCAGCAGTAACACAAACGGAATCGCGTTGATGAGAATGGACACCCAGTTGCCGCCGGTATCCTTCTGTGAAGTCACCTGCACACCCTTGTCGAACATTTTGTCGTAGAGGGAATTGTAGGTGGGCGGCACCGTAGACCGGAATTCGGCGTGGTCCTTATACTCGCCATGGACGTCACCCGTCGAGCTATTGATAACCGCCGTGTCTATCTTGCCGGCATCGATCTTCTGCATCAGCTCGGAAAATGTAAGCTGTTGCGGGGTGGGCGTCCGGCTGCCATGCACGATGGCCCAGACCAGCACACCCATCACAATGATAAAGACCCAGACGACCGCCGTTTTTACGTTGGAATTCATGAGTTCCTCAATGAGCGCGCCGCGCTCGGTTCCTAAGTAACAGCCCGCAAAACGGAACGCGCGGGCTATTTACTTGATTGCAATGAGGACGCCTGCGCGCCCTTTGCGGGCTCCCTATACTATTGAGACGTTGAACGGCCGTGGTTCGCTTCAAGTTCCGGCGATTCTGTTTCGGACAGTACACGCTCCCGAACCCGTAGAATCGACTCGCTAGTGGAATTTGCCGCATACTGCGCCGCCGGGCCAAACTGTCTGGCCCAGACGATATTGCCTCTACTCGTTATGATCGGCCAGCCACCGCGCTCCCATAAGGGAATACGCGCTTGTTGAAACAAGAGTTTAATCTTTTGTTCCGCAGCGTGTCCCACCGGCCGGTACTGGTCGCCCGGCCTCCAATTTCGCAAATAAAGTTGACCGGGGACGCTCCGCCAATCTACCTCTTCCACTGTAACACACGCGAAGGAGGGAGTAGTCTTATCTGTATTTTCAACCACTTCCAGCAGAATCTCGGTCCGGCCGCGCGGCACCTGGGCCACACCGGGTACTCCCAGTTCCACTTCGTAGTCGCGCTCCGAGAACATACCCGGCCGCGGCGTTGCCAATCGAACCCAATCGAAGGACCGGAAAACATCGACCCCGGGGATCTGAGCGCGTCCGCTGCCCTCCGGCTGGGCGGCCAGTTCGAGGAGAAGTTCAATATGCGGCATCTCCAACTGGCGCACGTCTCCTTTCACCAACTCGATGGCCCGGCGCAGCAAACGCCGCCCAACGGCGCGGGGCAGAGCCACCAGGTCCGCGGAGCGGAACAGCACTACACCTGCCCTTTGCCGGCGCAGAATTCGCGCCGCTATATCTTCTATATAATCGTTCCAGAACGATTCCTCATCGCCCGCCAGCATCGCCAGTTTCGCGAGACCCGCGGCGAGTTCCGGGTTCCACTCCGAGCTCAGTTGCGGAAGCAGCCGGCGCCGGATGCGATTGCGCGCAAACGACAGATCGGTGTTGGTGGAGTCCTCGCGCCACGCGATGCCGCGCTCCCGCAGCCACGCTTCGACGCCAGATCGGTCGATCTCCAGCAGCGGGCGCACCAACCCTTCCCGCGTCACCGGAAGCACTCCGGCCAATCCGCGCAGCCCAGCACCGCGCAAAATCCGGAACAGGACTGTCTCGGCCTGGTCGGAACGGGTATGTCCCAGGGCTATGCGATCCACATGTCCGGTGTCGATCAGCCCGCTAAAAAACTCTTGCCGCATTCGGCGCGCGGTCTGCTCCAGATTGTCCCCGGCCGCAACACTCGCGCCGCGCACGTCGGCCGCGGCGGT
>JBDTAT010000844.1:0-9263 GCA_039924505.1 Bryobacteraceae bacterium | reverse complement strand
CGCAGCAGGCGCGCCCAGTTGGTCCCGACGACGCCTTCGCGGCGCAGAAATGTGAACAGAGACCGAACGGCCGCCAACTTGCGCCGGATCGAGATTGGATCGAGCCGCTTTTGGTAGAGATGTCCCATCCATTCGCGCAGCAGCAGCATGTCGAAGGCGTTTGCGGCCGGCGGCTCGTCTCCGTTGCGTGAGAAGTAATCGAGAAACTGTTCGAGGTCGGAGCGGTAATTGCGAAGGGTGTGCGGCGAAGCGTTGGCGCGCTGCAGCTCCGCGAGATAGCTTCCGATATTTTGGGCGAGCTCAGACATGCACGCTTCTCAGGAACTCGCGCAAAACGGAGTGCGGCGCGAAGCAGTTCCTTCCACGGACGATGGTGGGCGCCGCACCCTTTGCGCGTCGAGATATTCGTCCATGCACAAGATGGCGCGCCGGCAGATTTCGGCGTGGCGCGCGGCGCGATCATGCCGCAGTTTGTGGCGAAGATCCGGCTCCACTTCGGGAAGCAGATCGAAACTGATGTTGGCGGGTTGATAATTCCTTGAATCCGCGCCGGAAATGTAGGCGGCCAGCGATCCGAGCGCGGTCTCGCGCGGAAACGGGCGCACGATTTCGCCGTGAGCCAGGGCGCTCGCGTGGCGGGCAGCCGCTAAGCCGGTGGCGATAGATTCCACGTATCCTTCGACGCCGGAAATCTGTCCGGCGAAAAACACCTGCGGCCGCCCGCGCAATTGCAGCGTGGGAGTCAGCAGCGCCGGCGCGTTGATATACGTGTTCCGGTGAATCTGCCCGTAGCGCAAAAATTCGGCGCGCTCCAGGCCGGGAATCAGGCGCAACACGCGCGCCTGTTCGCCGAAGCGCATGTGATTCTGAAAGCCGACCAGGTTGTAACTGCCGGCGCGCAGATTTTCCTGGCGGAGCTGCACCACTGCATACGGCCGCCGTCCGGTGCGCGGATCGACCAACCCCATCGGCTTCATCGGCCCGAAACGCAGGGTGTCGCGGCCGCGGCGCGCGATTTCCTCGATCGGAAGACAGGCTTCAAAGTAGCGGACGTTATCTTCGGCGATGTGAGCGGGCACGCTTTCGGCGGTTAACAACGCGTCGAGGAAACGGCCATATTGCTCCTTGTCGAATGGGCAGTTCAGATAATCGTCACCGCCGTCGATCGATTTGCCGTAGCGCGACGCGCGGAAGGCAATGGAGAGGTCGATGGAATCCGCATCCACGATGGGGCTGATGCTGTCGTAGAAAAACAACCGGTGGGAACCGGTGATGCGGGCAATCTCCTCGGCGAGGGCGTCGCTGGTGAGAGGCCCCGTGGCGACGATCGTGATTCCGTCTTCTTGAATGCGGATAACTTCCTCGCGCCGCACTTCGATCGACGGGTCGCTAAGGAGCGCCTGCGTGATGGTTTCGCCGAACACTTCCCGATCGACCGTGAGGGCGTGACCGCCGGGCACGCGCGCGATGGAAGCCGCCTTCATCAGCAGTGAATCGAGCCGGCGCAGCTCCCGTTTCAACAGCCAGGAGGCGGAGTTTTCCTGTTCACTCTTGAGCGAATTGCTGCACACCAATTCGGCGAGGCGATCGGTTTTGTGCGCGGGCGTCTGCCGCACCGGGCGCATTTCATAGAGCACGGCGCGCAGGCCGGCGCGCGCCACCTGCCACGCCGCTTCGCAACCGGCCAGTCCTCCGCCGAGAATGTGAATCGGTTCCACAAGCACCAGCATATAGAAAATGCCGCGCGGGAAAAACCGGTGAGAGCGCCGGGGTCTCAGCCCGCGGCTGGGCGTGCTGTGCGGCTTGTGTTTCGGCAGGTTGGGAACATGGGCGAGGCGTTCGGCCGGCGTATGGGCCTGGACCGGACGCGCGCGCCGCCAGGCGGGCATTAAGTGGAGTATGCTTTGCGTATGGCAGAAAAGACTTCCTTGGCGCGCCGCGATCTGTTCCGCGCCGGCGCCGCGGCGATGACGGCGGCATCTTACTCCCGCGTGCTGGGCGCGAACGACAAGATCAATCTCGGAGTGGTGGGCGTGGGCGGACGCGGCAGCTCCGACATGGGTAACTTCCAAAAAAATGCCTCGGTGCAGGTGAAGGCGATATGCGACGTATTCGGCGACCGCGTGGATCGCGCGCTGAGCAGAGCGCCGGGCGCGCAAGGTTTCAAGGATCATCGGAAGCTGCTCGAGATGAAAGAACTCGACGCGGTGCTGATTGCGACGCCGGACCATTGGCACGCGGGCGTGGCGATTGACGCGTTGAACGCCGGCAAGGATGTGTACTGCGAGAAGCCGCTGACGTTGAAGATGGAGCAAGGCCCGAGGATCGTGAAAGCGGCGCGCATCAATAACCGCGTCTGCCAGGTGGGGATGCAGCAGCGCTCCGGCCCGCACTATATTCAGGCGCGCGACGAATACATTCAGGCAGGGAAACTGGGGAAGATCACGATGGCGCGCACCTGGTGGAACGGCAACGGCGCGCATTTAATGAAGGCTCCTCCGTCGATGGCCCAAAAACCGGCCAATCTGGACTGGGCGCGGTTCCTCGGCCCGGTGAAGTGGCGCGACTGGGACCCGCAGCAATACTGGAATTTCCGCGCCTTCCTCGATTTCGGGGGAGGACAGGTGACGGATTTGTTCACGCACTGGATCGACGTGGTGCATATGTTCATGAAGCAGGACAATCCGATTTCGGCGGTGGCGGCCGGGGGCGTGTACTCCTATAAGGATGGCCGGACGGCGCCGGATACGATCAACGTGCTGCTGGAATATCCGGCCGAATGGAACGCGACGTTCGAAGCGACGCTGGTACCGGGCGCAACCGGCGCGGCGTTGGAACTTTACGGCACGGAAGGCCGGCTCTGGATTTCGCGCAGCTATTTCGAATTCACGCCGAAAGAGAAAGGCGCGCAACCGGTGCGCGTCGATTCGCACCGCGACCAGACGATTGACCACATCGAAAATTTCCTGGATTGCATGCGCACCCGGAAACTGCCGAATGGCGATGTGCAAATTGGACACCGCTCCGCGCAAGCTTCGCATCTGGGCAACCTCGCCTACGAACAAAAGCGCCGCATCAACTTCGACCCGGTGCGCGAAGAAATTCTACCGCTCTAGGAATTGTAGACACATGCATCCTTCAACAGTGCGCGCGGTTCCGAACAAAATCTGCCGGGCGACCCACGTTTCCACGGGCCGCCGCAGCAGGGTGTGGAGATTTGTTTACCGGGGCGATTCGGCTTTCACTTGATTCCGGATTCGCGGGCCGCCCCCGCCAAGAAACGGCCCGTTGCCGGAATGTTTGCTACTCGCTTAACGCTTGACCGATTTACTCACTCTTTTTCGAAGCATCGATGCCTAGTCCTCGCCTCCCCAGGCCCTACTACCTGGAAAAGTCCGGAAACACCAACTAAACGGAAAGGTTGACTGGCCAGTCGAGTTTCTTTCCCGGTACAAAAGTAGCAGACGAAGTGCCTGTTCCGAACCGGGTGTTTTGTATGTGATTGATTTAAGGGGAAATTGAGGTGAATTTGAGGTGTCACCGTCATCAGAACGGATCGCGAAATGCTTAGCCGAGCCACTTGGCGACGTCGATTCCACTTCCCTCAATAATCGCCCGCATCGTGCCGAGCGGAAGAATGCGCCCGCGATGATAGGGAATAATCACCTGCTTACCCGTCAGAGTGTTGCGCCATTTCCGATGGCTCCCTGAACTACCAATGAGTCTGAACCCGGCCCGTTGTAAAACCGCGAATACTTGATCCGGGGTGAGGCGGGGCGTTCCGCGTTCACCCAACCATCACCTCTATGAGCTTGGCGTTTTCCGGCAAGTCGAGGGCGGATGGTTCCAGGTAAAGACGGATCGCGTCCTCGATATTCTTCCGGGCGTCCAGCTCCGTTTCGCCCGCCGACGCGCAGCCTGGCAGTTCGGGACAGACGGCGGAATAGCTCTCAGTGACGGGATCGTATTACAGCACGACGCGGAACTTCACAAACTCAGTATAGGTCGATTTGTGTTTCCGACGCGGCAGACGCAGCGGCGGCGTGTTTCCGGTTCCGGCGGTAGACGCCGCCCAAGTCCTGTGCGCCTATCCCAGCTTGTATGGAGCCCGATACTTATAACTCAGCAAGCGGTTGGCGGCTTCGTTGTTGGGGAAGCGTTCCTCCCGGGCGTCCCATTGCAGGTGGCTCTTCGTTTTATTTGCGATATTTCCGATGAGGGTGCCCGAGGTGGACAAGTGGCCCGTCAGAATATCGGCGTTGCATTTATTCCGGCTCTTCACGCACTCCAGAAAATTGCGCGCGTGCAAGACTGTGCTTTCAGTCCCGCGAACGGTTTTGGGCTCGATCATGGTCTTCCTCGAGGGGTTATAAGCGCGCTCGCTCACACGATCGAGCGGCGTGCGGGCAAAGACTGCGAGTTCGGGGATTTTCTCGGGCACCACCTCCCAATAATTCCCCGTGATGTACATCGTTCCCTTTGTGCCGCGCAGCTCCATTTCCGAATTCCGGATGTTGCCGGGCGCTCCGTTGGCATTATATTGAGAGAAGCTCATCAACGTGGGACCGTCATACTCCCAAAGCACTTCGAGCGTATCGGGAATCTCCCGGTCGTCCTCGACGGCGTACTTGCCGCCAATGGCGGTGACCGACCGCGGCGAATCCTGCCCCAGGCACCAACGCATCATATCCACATCGTGAACGCCGTAGTTGGTCAGTTGGCCGCCGGAATAGTTGTAAAACCAGCGGAACTTGTAGAACTCCCGGTTCCGGTCGTAGGGCACCATCGGGGCGGGACCGAGCCAATGATCCCACTCCCACGCGCTCGGCGGTTTGCCGTCTGGTGGATCGCCAATACCCTTCGGCCATTCGTTACGAATGTTGTAACACCGGGCGGCCGTGACGCGCCCGATGCCGCCCTGACGCACGAACCCGGCGGCTTCCTGTAAAAACGGTGAAGAGCGCCGTTGCGTGCCCACCTGGACCACCCGCTTGGTGCGTTCCGCGGTTTCCACCATCTTGCGCCCTTCGACCACGGTCAGCGAGAGGGGCTTCTCGACGTAAACGTCCTTGCCCGCGTTGCAGGCGTCGATAAACATTAGCGCATGCCAATGGTCGGGGGTGGCGACGACTACGGCGTCAACGTCCTTGTCGGACAATAGGGCGGGATATTCCTTGTATTTCTTCGGACTCGTGCGGGACTTCTGAACCGCGAAGTCCATATAATCGTCCCGCAAGTCGCAGACGGCAACGGTCTGGTTGCCGCCATTCTCGAGGAAGGCGTCATGCACCTGATCGCCGCGGTTGCCGACGCCGATGTAGCCCATATGCACGCGGTCATTGGCGCCCAGAATCCGGGAGTAGCTCAGGGCTGTAGCAACTCCGGCCGCGCGCGTGAAATTCCGGCGAGTCAGGTCATCCACGATACAAGTCTCCTTAGGGAACTCGCGCAAAACGGAGTGCGGCGCGAAATAGTTCCGGGTGGGTCTGGTGGTGCGCGCCGCACCCTTTGCGCTTTCGAAGATTTAGATTCTTAAGTCTTCATTGTTAAACAAAACGAGTGCAACAAACGCGACGACCTCATGCGGCTTGCAGCAGGTTAACGATGTTCTCGATGGCCTTGTCCGCCTTGTAGCAGGCCGTTTCGAGTCTGCTGTTTGGATTTTTACTGAAATTCGCCGAACACGGTGCGGAGGCGGCCGGAGATTTCGCCTACCGTCGCCAGGGCTTCCGACGCGGCCAGGATCGGGGGCATCAGGTTGCCGGCGGCGCGCGCCGCTTGCTCCACGGCATCCAGGCTCTGCTCGACCGCGGCGTTGTTGCGCGCGGCGCGGAGGGCGCGCAGCCGCTCCACCTGCTGCTGTTCGAGAGCGGGGTCGAGACGGAAGGCCGGGATCGGATCGTTTTCCGATTGGCGGAAGCGGTTCACGCCAACAATTACTGCCTCGCCGCTCTCCACTTTCCGCTGGTATTCATAGGCGGCGTCCTGAATTTCACCCTGGATGTAGCCCTTCTCGATGGCCGCGAGGGCGCCGCCCATGGCGTCGATGCGGTCGATATAGTCGCGCGCGCCGCGCTCGATTTCGTCAGTCAGCCGCTCAATATAGAAACTGCCGCCCAACGGATCGGCTGTATTTATCACGCCGCTTTCGTGGGCGATAATCTGCTGCGTGCGCAACGCCAGGCGGGCCGCTTCCTCGGTAGGCAGCGACAGGGCTTCGTCTTTCGCGTTAGTGTGAAGGGATTGCGCGCCGCCGAGCACGGCGGCGAGCGCCTGCACCGCCACGCGCACAATGTTCACGTCGGGCTGCTGCGCGGCGAGCGTCGAGCCAGCCGTCTGGGCATGAAAGCGCAGCATCATCGACCGCGGATTGGTTGCTCCAAAACGATCGCGCATGATGTGCGCATAGAGCCGGCGGGCTGCGCGGTACTTGGCGATCTCCTCCAGAAAGTCGCTGTGCGCGTTGAAGAAGAACGAAAGGCGCGGCGCGAAGCCGTCCACGGCGAGGCCGGCGGCGCGCGCGGCTTCAATGTAGGCGATGGCGTTTGAGAACGTGAAGGCCACTTCCTGAATTGCGGTTGAGCCGGCCTCGCGAATGTGATAGCCGCTGATGGAAATGGTGTTCCACGCAGGCAGTTCGCGCCCGGCCCAGGCGAACATATCGGTGACGATGCGCATCGCGGACCGCGGGGGATAGATATAGGTGCCGCGCGCGATGTACTCCTTTAGAATGTCGTTCTGTGCGGTGCCGGAGAGCTGGCGCAAGTCCGCTCCCTGACGCTGCGCAATGAGCACGTAGAAGGCCAGCAGAATCGCGGCCGTGGAGTTGATGGTCATCGACGTGGTGATGCGATCGAGGCGGATGCCGGAGAACAGGCGCTCCATGTCGGCGAGCGAGCAGATGGCGACGCCGGCGCGGCCCACCTCGCCCGCGGCGAGAGGATGGTCCGAGTCCAAGCCCATCTGCGTGGGCAGATCGAAGGCTACCGAGAGGCCGGTAATGCCTTGCGACAGCAGATAATGATAGCGGCGGTTGCTCTCTTCGGCGCCACCGAAGCCGGCGTATTGGCGCATGGTCCAGAGACGGCTGCGGTACATCTCCGGATGAATGCCGCGGGTGAAGGGAAATTCGCCGGGCCGTTCGCCAGGCTCCGCAGGGTGCTCCGGCGCGCTCATGACGACCGCGCAATGCGGCGTGCGCGCAGGAACGACGAGACGCAAAAACAGAGCATCAGCACGGCGAAGATCGACGTGATGACCAGTTTCAGGACACTGGAGCCTTGGCCGTCGAATTTATGCGCGGTTTTTACGGCGGAAGCGATGGCCGGGACCGAGAGGCAGAAGAAGAGGAAGCCGATGATCTCGTTCCACAAAACGCGCATCGGCCGAATTACCCCCGGAAGCACGTGATGGGCGAACTTGGAAACTATAGAAAACATGGGAACTGGGGTTCCTTATCTCCATGCTAGCAGGACGGCTGCACGAGAGGGTAGCGGCGGGCGGAAACGCGGGCGGCGGGGCTGTGCAGGAGTTCGTAAATCCTGCCGATACGTAGAAAGAGTGCAACGGTTCGGCGCCGTCCAGCATCTCCCAGTAGTAGGGGCTTGTCAAGCCGGCGTCGGGTGTTATATTGTAGGTGCCCGACTGAAAGGGGGTCATTTGGAAGATCGGCTCAAGGAGTTAATGCAGGAGTTGGGAAATGCGATCAACGAGTCACTATCGGACTCGGACCGCATCGCCGCTGCTATCGGCGAAATCAAGAGCGCCGGGTATGACGTCTTCCTGGTCCTGGAGGCGACCATCGGCTTTAATAAACGCGACGAGGGAGACGACGGCGAGGCCGACGAAATTACGGACGGCGAACACGTGGAAGCGGAGCCGTCCAAACCGCGGAGGCGGTTTGAATCCACCGGCAAAATCCGTTTGACATCGCAGGATCAAAAGTTTTTACGCGCCCTTAAGATCGCTATCGACGAAGACGCACATTAGCCCAATTGTTCCCGGCCCAGGAGTTCCTTATAGACGGCCCACGTGCGTGAGACCGCCTCCCCCCAAGTAAAAGCTTCCGCCCGTGCGAGCCCTTTCCCGCGCAACTCGCCCCTGAGGGCGGGGTCTGCCGTGAGCCGCGCCAGTGCGTTTGCGATGTCGGCGGCGCGCCGCGGGTCCACCAGCCACGCGGCGCCACCCGCGACTTCGGGAAGCGCCGAGCTATTCGAGGTTATTACCGGGATGCCGTTCGCCATGGCATCGAGCACCGGCATTCCGAACCCTTCATCGAGCGAGGGGAACGCGAAGATGCGGGCGCGCTGGTACAAGCTCCCGAGCGCGGCATCGGAGACATAGCCCAAAACATCGATATTGGACCGGCGCGGGCTGCGCTCGATCGCCAGGAGGATTTCCGCGGCGCCATAGCCGGCCGAGCCGGCCAGCGCCAGCCTCCAACCGATCGGCGCCGCTTCGAGGGCCTGGACGAGGCGGACGATATTCTTGCGCGTCTGAATGGCTCCGACGTGCAGAATCAGATTCTCGCGCCCGCTATCGGGAGGCGGAACGGCCGCGGGAAGATGGACGCCGTGGTGGATGACGCGGATGCGCGCGCGCGGGACGCCCAGCAGGTGCTCGACCTGCCGCGCGGTGAATTCCGAGACGGCGACGATGAGGTCCGATCGTGCGGCCGCGCCGCGCGCCTGCTCCGCAAATCGCGCGCGAAACCCAGGCGTGGAGTATTCCGCGGTCAGGACAAACAGATCGTGAAACGTGGAGACGACGCGCGGGAAGCGGCCGGTATCCACACGCTGATTCAGCGCGTGGAACAGCGCGGCGCGGGTGGGAAGAGCATTGAAGAGCGGGCGGCGGCGCACGTTGGGCGGAACGGGTTCACGAAGCGCGGCGCGGAACCGGTGCGGGCGATAGCAGAATACAAACTCGCTTTCCGGATGCGCACGGGCGAGTCCGTGAAGGATTTCACGCGAGTACACGCCGACGCCGGTGAGGCCGTCGCCCACGCTATAGGTGGCGTCCAGAGCGATTCGCAAGCTACTTAAGTGTACGCCCGTGCACCACCGTCCGAGCCCGGAACTATTTCACACCGGACTTCGTTTTGCGCGTGTTCCCGAGAAGCGATTCGCAAGCTACTTTAGTGCACGCTGCGCGGACGACGGCTAAGGGTTTGTTGCGAAATAACGTGTCCAACCGCTCCCTAACGCGGCGTAGCCGGAACCAAAACGGGGCCGTGAGAAGCTTTCGGCGGCAGCTCCCTTACG
>JBDTAT010000843.1:0-2718 GCA_039924505.1 Bryobacteraceae bacterium | reverse complement strand
GCTTACTGGATACGGAGATTGGCGGTCCCAGCATCCGCCCGTTTCAACCGGATGGCGTTTCCGAACTGAGCTACGGCAAAAAGTCTAATTCCTGGAAGGAAAGCGCCGGGCCGGAACGCTACCGCCGGGGGCTGTATATTTTCTATAAACGCACCACACCGTATCCGATGTTGAACAACTTCGACGCGCCCGACTCGAATACCAGTTGCACGCGGCGGGCGCGGTCCGATACGCCGCTCCAGGCGCTGAATCTACTGAACGATCCGGCGTTCTTCGAAGCCGCGCAGGCCCTGGCCGTGCGGGTGCTCCGCGAAGCGCCGGGACCGCTGGACGACAAGCTCGATTACGCATTTGAATTGTGCCTGGACCGGAAGCCGAACCCGCGGGAGCGTGAGCGGCTGGAGAAATATTACGCATCCGAACTCAGCCTGGTCGAGAAAGACGCCAAGCTGCCGGGCGTGCTGCTGCCGTTTCCCGTCGATGGGGCCGACGCGAACCAGCGCGCCGCATGGGTGGGCGTAAGCCGGGTATTGTTGAACCTCGACGAATTTGTTACGCGGGAGTAGGAATCATGAATCTGCAGCAGTTCGTTCGCATTCAAACGCGGCGCGATTTTTTCCGCCGCTGCGCCGGAGGAATTGAAACTATCGCGCTGGCGCAACTATTGGCCGGCGACGGCTACGGCGCGACGCTTCCACAGGCGGGCGGCGCCGATCCGCTAGCGCCGAAAAAGCCGCCGTTCCCGGCCACGGCAAAGAACGTAATTTTTCTCTTCCAGGAAGGCGCGCCCAGCCAGCTGGATCTATTCGCGCCCAAGCCGGAGTTGCAGAAATGGGCCGGCAAACCGCTGCCCGCATCGATGACGAGCCAGTTGAAGCTGGCGTTCATAAAACCGACCGCCGCCGTGCTGGCCAGCCCGCGCACATTTACACCGTCGGGAAAATCCGGCCTTGAATTCTCCGATTACCTGCCGCATACCGCGACGTGCGCCGACGACATTTGCATGGTGAATTCCATGTTCACCGACGCCTTTAACCACCATCCAGGCCAGTTGCTGCTGATGACCGGCACGACGCAGTTCGGCCGCCCGACCATGGGCGCGTGGGCGGTCTATGGCCTGGGTAGCGAATCGAAAGATCTGCCGGGCTTCGTCGTGCTCAGCTCGGGCGTGGGAACCAGCGGAGGAGAATCGAACTTCGCCAGCGGATTTTTGCCGTCCACCTATCAGGGCGTGATGTTCCGCAACAGCGGGGATCCGATTCTGTACTTGTCCAATCCCAAGGGCATCACTCGCACGTTAGAGCGCAACGATCTGGATGCGATTCGTGATTTGAACCAGGAGCATTTGACCGACACGGGCGACACAGAAATCGCATCGCGGATCGCGTCGTACGAGCTGGCTTTCCGGATGCAGATGGCCGCACCGGAACTGCTGGATTTCTCGAAGGAATCGGCGGCCACGCTCGACATGTACGGAGTGAACAAGGAACCGACGCGGCCGTACGCCACTAACTGCCTGCTGGCGCGCCGGATGGTGGAGCGCGGCGTCCGCTTCGTGATGTTGATGCACGCCAGTTGGGATCAGCACACCTACCTGAACCGCGACTTGAAAAAGAACTGCGACATCACCGACCAGCCGACGGCGGCGCTGATCAAGGATTTGAAACAGCGCGGGCTGCTCGATTCCACGCTGATTGTGTGGGGCGGAGAGTTCGGCCGCACGCCGATGGTTGAGATCCGCAATACCAGCGATCCCAACAACGCGGGCCGCGATCATCATCCGCTGGCGTATAGCATGTGGCTGGCCGGCGGCGGCATTAAAGGCGGGCAGACGGTGGGTAGAACCGACGATCTTGGTTTCAACATCGTGGAAGACAAGGTCCACGTCCACGATTTGCAGGCGACCATTCTAAACCGGCTCGGCTTCGACCACACGCGGCTGACGTATCACTATATGGGCCGCGACTTCCGGCTGACGGACGTCGAGGGCAACGTGGTGAAGAAGATGCTGGTCTGACGGCTTAGGGCCTGTTACAAAATAACCAGTCCAACCACTCCCCCACGTGCCCAGAGGGCACCCAGGCCCGGAAGCGCATTCCGAGCCGCGCGCGAGCAAGCGGAGTTCGAGAATGGACAGGGTATTCAGTGACAGGTGCTTACACGGTCAGCGCCGCCTGCATCATGGCGCGGGCGTAGCCGACATTGTAGGCGAAGCCGGTGTACGTGCCGCCGCCCGGATAGTACGGGTGAAATCCGGCCCGCTCGCGGTCGTAATCGAGCGCGCGCGGATGCTCGGGATACACCAGGCGCGGATACTTCTGGCGCACCAGTTCCTGCATGATAAGGAACATATTATTTTCACCCGCATCGATGAAGACTTCCGTGTATTTTTCGTACGGCTTGCGGACGCGCACGTTGCGGTAATGGACGTGGTTAATGCGGTCGCGCGATCCGAAATAATGGCAGACTTCCACGGGATCTTCGCCCATCTCGCGCGTCACCCCGCAATCGAACGTGATTCCATTCGAGGGACTATCGACGATTCCGATCAAATGCTTCCAGCCTGCGAGCGTGCCCATGATTTGCCCGGAGCCGCGGCTGATGGGGGCGGGCGGATCGTTGGGATGCAGCGCCAACCGCACGCCGGCCTGCTCGGCGACCGGGATCACCGCTTTCAGAAAATACGCAATATTGCGCCAGATCTCTTCCACGGTATGC
>JBDTAT010000842.1:0-3310 GCA_039924505.1 Bryobacteraceae bacterium | reverse complement strand
AAGCCACCGACACCACGGTGCAGCGCGCGCAGTTCGAACACGCCATCGCGATTCTCACCGGAGAGCCGCCATCCGGCCTCACCATCCCGGTGACGCCCATCGCCGTGAAGCCGCCGGACATTCCGGTCGGTATTCCGTCCGAACTGCTGGAGCGGCGTCCGGACATCGCCGCCAATGAGCGACGTGTGGCGGCGGCCAATGAAGAAATCGGCATCGCGAAAACGGCGTTCTATCCGACGATTACGCTGAGCGCATCCGCAGGGCTGCAAAGTTCCAGCATCGTGAATTGGTTCGCGTGGCCGAGCCGGTTCTGGTCCGTGGGTCCAGCCCTGGTGCAGACGCTCTACAACGGCGGACGGTGGCAGGCGTTAAGCGATGAGGCGCAAGCCAGCTACGATGTGACGGTCGCGGCGTACCGTGAGAGCGTGCTCTCCGCGTTCGGGGACGTAGAGGATAATTTGTCGTCGCTGCGCATTCTCGACCGGGAGTCCTTGGAACAGGATGCCGCGGTGAAGTCCGCCGAACACTCGCTGCAGTTGGCGCTGAATCAGTATAAGGGCGGCATCACGACATATCTGCAGGTCATCACCGCGCAGGAAGAGGCGCTGGTGAACGAGCGGACGGCGGTGGATATTTTGACGCGGCGCATGACGGCGAGCGTGCTGCTGGTGAAGGCGTTGGGCGGAGGCTGGACGGCGGCGAACCTGCCGGCCGCGCAGGATCTGCTTGCCAGGAAAACGGCGCCCGCAACATCGAATGCGCCAGGCGGCGTGCGGAAGGTTTTGATGCCGTGGAAACGGTAATTTTACAAGGCGCAGAGCGCGCGGACGACGCGCCTGTTCCGCCTTGACAACCCGCGGACATGGCATCCCACGGACATCTAACCCGAGAGCTTGTAGATGCACTCGGAGGAGGGCCATTGGATCTACAGTTTGTCCCGGTACTTGTCCGCCAGCTTGCGGATGTCGCGCGTGAAAGCCAGGAATTTACGCTGCCAGCGCCGCGCTTCGGCGGGCGTGTAACGGTAGAAGCCTTTGCAATTTCCGACGCCCTTCGCACCGGTACGCACCATTCGTTCGATCAGTTTCGGAACCGCCGTGGAACAGGTCAAATCGGGTAATAAGTCGCGCATCACGGCGGCGTAGGCGGGAATACCGGTGAGGTCCATAAAACGAAACGGGCCGGCCAGAGTTAGCCAGTAGCCCATATCGTTGCGCACGGAGCGGTCGACGTCGGCGGGTGTTGCAACACCCGATTCGACGAGGTGAAACGCTTCGCGGATCATGGCGTACATGATCCGGTTGGCGATAAAGCCGGGAACGTCGCGCTCGACGAGCGTCGGCTCCTTGCCCCAGGCGCGGGCCAATTGCATGGCGCGCCGCGCGGCTGCCGGTGACGTTGCGCGCCCGCGAACGATTTCCATGAACCGCGTCAGGTGCGCCGGCTCCGCCCAATGAATGCCGACAACTCGATTCGGGTGTTGCATTCCCTCCTGCAATCGGGAGACGGGGATTGCCGAGGTGTTGCTGCCGATCAACGCGGTTGCGGAGACGGCAGCCTCAATGGCGCCGAGCAAGCGGCGCTTTGACGCGACGTCCTCGGCGGCGGACTCGATGACGATGCGGCAGCCGGATAGCGCGCTGCAATCCGTTCCACATTTAAAATCGGCGATGCGCGCGGCGGCGGCGATCTGCCGCAGGTGCGAGAGAATACGCCGGCGCGCGCTCCGGCGGCGGGCGGGATCGGATTCGACGCCCTGGACGCGATGGCCGGCTGCCAAAAGACACGCACTGATACTGGCGCCCATCAGGCCGAGGCCCACTACAGCCGCCGGGGCCGGTGACCTAGGCATTGCACTTCCGCACCGCGGCGCGCCGGTTGGACTCTTCGTGGAAGGTGACGAGAAACGTAGACACGAAAACGAGCGCCCCGCCGGCGGCCAAGCTGGGCGAGATGGTTTCGTGCAGCGTCACCGATGACAATATAACGCCGAAGACCGGCAGCAAGTAGATGGATAGCGAAGCCCGGGTCACGTCGATGCGATCGATCACCCAAAGAAAAAGCAGCATGGAAAGGCTGAGGCTGAACACGGCGATCAACCCCAGGCTGAGCCACGCCGGCCGGGCGAGCGACGCCAGACGCAGCGCCGCATCCGGTTCCAGCACCAGCATCAGCGGCAGCAAAATAATATCGGAAGCGGCGAAGCCGTAAACCAGCACGTCAATCGGCCGGAAGGTTCTTAGCAGCTTCTTGCTGTAGGTGTTATTGAATGCGCTTCCGCAACAGCTCACAAAGATCAGCGCGTTCCCGGCAAGATATTTCCCGTCGAACAGTTGCGCGGACCCCAAATCGCCGTGCGAAACCGCCAGTACGCCGGCAATGGCGAGGGCGAACGAGATCCAGCGCAGGCGCGTCATTTTTTCCTGCACCAGGATGGCCGCCATGACCGCCGTCACCACAGGAATCGAGAGATTGATCACCGCGGCGTTCGAGGCGAGCGAACGCTCTACCCCCCACACCAGCGCCAGTTGCGCCGGCACGGGCCCGAATAGAGCGAGCAGAAAAAACTGCCCCGTCCAATACCAGAAATGGGATCGCGAAGCGGGGGGGTGGCCGATCAGCAGCAACGGAGACAGCAACAGTGTGGCAATCGCCATCGGCAGGAACGCGACGGCGACCGGGCCCAGTTGCGCGGCCGCGATCTTCGCGCCTGAGAACTGGAACGCCCACATCAGGTTCACCAGAATCAAGATCGCGAAATACCGCATGAGGTTAGGCTGGCGTCGATACTACCGTACTACGGCCGGTAGTCATCGCCGTTAACACGTCTTCACAAGCCTGCAAGGTATGGTCGACATGCGCCTCGGTGTGGCTCAACCCGAGATGATTGCGTTTCAGGTTCATCGGCAGCATGAAGATACCGCGCTCCAACATTCGCCTGCGATAGGCGACGAAAAACTCCGCATCGTTGCGTAGCAGATCGTCGTAACATTCGATGGGTCCTTCCTGAAAGTATGTCAGGAATACGGAGCCGAAGCCGGCGACTGTGGCTTTCAGATTCAGCCGCGTGGCGATCGACTCGAGTCCTAGACGCATCCGGGTTCCGAGCGCGAAAATGCGGGCATACGTCTCCGGATTTTCCAGCGTCTCGATGGTCGCCAGCGCCGCGGCGCACCCCAGGGCATGGCCGTTGTACGTTCCGGCGAACAGCACGCCACCATTCGGGTGAGTGTTGAATTGCTCCATCAGGTCCCGCCGCCCGCATAGCGCGGCCATTGGATAGCCGTTCGCCATCGCCTTGCCGAGCGCC
>JBDTAT010000841.1:0-3077 GCA_039924505.1 Bryobacteraceae bacterium | reverse complement strand
CGCGCGCCGAATAGTCGATGGCCAGCCGCAGCGTAAGTCTCGCGCCGCGCGCCGTCGCCCGTTCGGTATGTTCCAGAATCGGGAGTAGCAGGCGCGGTAGACGGTCGCGTCGTCCGACCACGTCTACTCGCACGCCAGTTTCGACGCAGCGCGCCGTTTCGCCGTCCAGATAGACGCGCAGAAGCTTCATCAGCGCCGACACCTCGCGGGCGGGCCGCTGCCAGTTATCCGACGAGAAGGCATAGAGCGTCAGCGTTCCGATGCCGAGCCCCGGCGCCGCCTCCACTGCGCGCCGCACGGATTCCGCCCCGGCGTGATGCCCGGCGACGCGGGGCAGTCCGCGCGCCGTGGCCCACCGGCCGTTCCCGTCCATGATGATGGCCGCGTGGATTCCGTCTGGAAAAGTCCTTGTCATTACAAAGCTCCTGCGCAAAACAATCCCGCTTACCGCTCCCGCATCGCCTGGATCAGCGCTTCCATGTGGTCCAGATACCGTTCCAGCGCCCGGCGTCCCAGCGGGCTCAACCGGAATGCGGTCTTCGGCAAGCGCCCTTCGAACGACTTTGTGCAAATGATATAGTTCGCTTCTTCCAGCTTGCGGGCGTGCATGCTGAGGTTGCCGTCTGTCGTTTTCAATAGCCGCTTCAGGTCGTTGAAGGTCTGCGAGGGCTTCGCCGCCAGCGCGCTGACGATTCCCAGACGCATGCGCTCATGGATCAACCGGTCGAGATCCGGCAATCCCCGTTCCCCCTGGTTCACCCGGACAGGCCGCCGGTCGCCGGATTCGGCCCGCGTCTTTTCAAGCGCCGCTGCATTTTGTCTAGCCACCATACCTCCTCGCGATAATCGCGCCGAACACCAGGTGCAGGCCGCCGAAGCCAATCGCCAGCAGCGCGTTGCCCCACTGAGCGGGGGCGAATAAGGCTGCCGCGCCTTCCACCATGAAACAAACTCCCATCAACGGAACCACCCGCACGGAGAATGCGCCGCCAGTCACAATCCCCGTGCCGTACAGCAATAACCACATACCGGGAATCGTGGTGTTCATGCCCGCGCGGTACAATGCCGCGGTGAGCAGTGCGCCCACAGCCAGCGGCGGCGCGAAGCTAAGGACGAACTTGCGGGCCGGCGTCGAAAACATCGCCAGTCCGGCCGCGCGCGCCTTCCGGTGCATGGATGCGGCGCCAATTCCAATGGCCAGCGCGCCTTCGACCAGCCACGTGTTCAACCACGCCTGCGGCGTTGTCTGCCGTACGGCGATGCAGGCCGCCACCAGCGCCGTAACGCCCATTAGGCATCCGCCCCATCCGGGCACGGCGGTGAACGACACGGCGCTTTCCATCGTCTCGCGGATGAAACGGAGATGATCGATGGCGCGCGCCTCTAACGCCGCCGGCTCCGGTGGCCGCATCCGAATTGGCCGGACAGAACCCATGAACAGATTATACGGGCGCGATTTCTAATTAGCAAGTACTTTGTGCGGCAAAGCTAGCCCGGAAAGGCCGGCCGACGGCTTCATTGCAATGAAGTAGGCTGCCGGCGCGCTCCGTTTTGCGCGAGTTTCCAGAGAAGCGCAAAGGGTGCGGCGCGCACCATCGTCCGGGCAGACCATTTCGCGCCGCACTCCGTTTTGCGCGAGTTTCTAAAGAGCCGGCGGTTATGCCGGCGCCAGCGCTTGGCCCGCCCGCAGCCCAATCCGCTCGCGAAAATCGGGCGGCGTCAGCAGCGTCAACGCATCCGGAACAATTTCAACGCGAGCGGGCAGGGGGCCCACCAGCTCACCGTCCACTTGCACCAGCACCGTGCTGTCCGCCGCCCGGAATTCCGCTTCACGGGTCCGCAAAACGGTGACTCCAGCAGTTCCGTCAATGCGCCCCAAAGCGGCGCCGCCCAGATATTTCAAGTACCGCAGCGGATTTTCGCCGGCGAACACGACCAGCTCGAATTCCGGCTCCATCAGCGACGCGGTGGCGGCCAGTTCCAGATCGCCTCCGTAATTCCGCACGCGGCTGGCCAGCGCGAATCCGGCGCGGAACGTGCGCCCATTCGCTTCCACGTCGAACTGCGGCAGTTTCTGGGCAAGTTTCGAAAATCCCGCTACCCAGTAAGCGCCCTTGCCAATAGCCGATTTCAACGCCGGATTCACGTCGGCAACCACCTGCGCGTCGAGACCCGCCCCCGCCATCGACAGGAAATAGCGGGGCGCGGAACCCTCGCTGTGCAGCCGCCCCAATGCGATGCGCTCCGGCACCGCTTGGCGCACACGGCGCGCCGCGCGCGACATCCGTGAACCAACTCCCAACTCCACCGCCAAGACATTGGCGGTGCCGCCCGGCAAAATTGCCAGCGGCACACGCGATCCGGCCATGCCGTTCACCACTTCGTTAATCGTGCCGTCGCCGCCGGCTGCCAGAATCAGGTCGGCGTTTTCTGCGAGCGCGCGCCGGGCCAGCTCGGTCGCCACGCCAGGAGCCGTCGTGGGCGCCGGCGACACGGCAATGCCGTCCGCTGTGAGAGCATGAATGATACCTTGAAAGAAACCCGGGCGCTGGCGGCTCATCCCGCGCGCGCTGGGGTTGAAAATCAGAATGGCTTTTCGATACGTAGCGATAGGGTCATTATAAGACGCGGATGCGCCAGTCTCAGAAGACCGCCCAGCAGGAAATCGACCAACTGCGCGAGACGCTGCGTCGTCACGAGCATCTGTACTACGTTTTAGACCACCCCGAAATCGACGACGCCGCCTACGATGCGTTGATGCGGCAACTCCAGGCGCTCGAAACCCAGCACCCGGAATCGATCGTGCCGGAATCGCCCACCCAGCGCGTCGGCGGCAAACCGCGCGAAGGTTTCGTCAAGGCGCCCCACAGCTCGCCGATGCTGAGTCTGGACAATGCGCTGGATGAAGCCGAGCTTCGCGACTTCGACCGTCGCGTGCGCGAACTTTTGGGTGGCGCGGAATACAGCTACGTTGCGGAGTTGAAATTGGACGGGCTCTCCATGGCCGCCCGCTACCGGGACGGTTCGTTCCAGCAGGCGATTACGCGCGGCGACGGAACCGTGGGCGAGGACGTCAC
>JBDTAT010000840.1:0-6555 GCA_039924505.1 Bryobacteraceae bacterium | reverse complement strand
CGCCACAGACTTCTTGATAACCGCCCAGACCGTGGCGAAATCCGGTGATCACTTCGTCAAAGATGAGAACGACGCCGTGCCGGCGTGTCATCTCGCGCAAGCCCTCCAGAAATCCTGGCTTTGGGAGAACGCAGCCGATGTTGTGCGGAACCGGCTCCAGAATAATGGCGGCGATTTCACCGGGGTGGGAGCGGATGGCATGTTCCACATCGTCAAGATTATTGAACTGGCAAACGACGGTGTGGCCCAGCACTTCGTCGAGACTGCCGGTGGAGGAGGGGTCGGACCTCCCGACTCGTTCCGCCGGGCTGATGACGTTGGTCGCCACCGCATCGTGCCAGCCGTGATAGCAGCCCTGAAATTTGACGATCTTCTTGCGGCCAGTGACGGCGCGAGAGAGACGGATGGCCTGGTAGGTGGCCTCCGATCCGCTGTTGCAAAACAATGCGCGCTCCGCGGAGGGCACGTGCCGGCAGATCTTGCGGGCCAATTCGATTTCAAGCTCCATTGTCCCGGCGCCAATCAGGTCGATCACGTCCATGGTTTCACGCACGCGGGCGCTGATCGCAGGAAAGTTGTGCCCCAGGATGATGGGTCCGAAAGCGGCCTGATAATCGATGTACTCGCGGCCGGACACGTCGGTCACGATTGCGCCGGCCGCGCGCGCGAACACCAGGTGCGGATCGAAACGGCGGATGGACGTGTTAACGCCCCCGGAGATGACGGCGCACGCTTCTTGATATTTCCTATCGTTGACGGTTTGCATTCTCTTCACGCGCCGGGAGGATGCGCGATTCCCATCCGCTCCCGGCGCTATCTGGAATCATAAAGCATTCGGCGTTTTGGATAGCGGCCTTGACGTCTCCGTGCATCGCGTTGTCCAATAGGTTGGACGTTTTGCTGCATGGCGCAATTGAAAACCCCCTCCGTTCCCGCCCTCGAAAGAGCGCTTTCCATTCTGGAACTGCTGGCGCGGTCGAGCAACGGACTCAGTCTGCCGGAGTTGGCGCGCCGCCTGAAGTTGCCGAAAAGCTCGGTCCACTGTCTGCTGTTGACGCTGGAACGTCGCAAGTATCTACAGCGCAATGACAACACGCATCGGTACCTGTTCGGAAACCGCTTGTTCGGCTTGGCGAATATGGCGCTCAGCGGAACCGGACTGCGCGAACGCGCCGCGCCGTTTTTGCGGGCGCTGATGGAAAGGACCGGCCTGACCGTGCATGCGGCGATTCTGGAGCGGAATGAGGCGGTGCTAGTGGCGAAGGCGGAGCCAGCGGGGATTTTCAGGCTGGCCACCTGGATTGGCAAGCGCATGGACGCTCACTGCACGGGTGTAGGGAAGGCGTTGATCGCCTATTTGCCGGACAGCGAACTTAGCCTCCTTATCGCCGAACGCGGGTTACCGCGTCACAACGACAACACCATCTCGTCGGTGCGGAAGCTGAAGGAAGAGCTCGCGCGCGTTCGTAAGCTCGGCTACTCAACCGAAGATGAGGAGGATGAGGTTGGGCTGCGATGCATTGGCGCTCCGGTGTTTGACCGCGCGGGCTCACTGGCGGCTGCCATCAGCGTCGCCGGGACCACTTCGCAGATTTCGGTGGAGAACATGGGAGCGCTCGCCCGGCAATTGAAGCAGGCCGCGGACGCGATTTCAAGCGCGCTTGGCTTCCAGCCGAAAACGGTCCGGTAACGAGGCGATTACAGTGCGCTAAGCGTCCAATAGGCTGGATGGATGCGCCATCCCAAGCGCCCCGGACGGTTCGGATCCGCGCCGCTGATGATATGCTTCGCTTGATTGCACCTCTCATCTCAGGAACTCGCGCAAAACGGAGTGCGGCGCGAAACAGTTTCCGCCCCGGACGATGGTGCATGCCGCATTCTTTCCGCTTGGAGGTACCCAATGCACTGGCATCATTCGCGCTTCGTTGTTCCGCTGATGGCCGCACTGTCTTTGGCCGGGAGCCTCTCCGGCCAGGAGTATCGCGCTACGTTATCGGGGACAGTCACTGATCCGGCGGGAGCATCGGTTCCAAACGCCCACGTCACGGTCGCCAACCGGGATACGCGGATCGCGAGCTCTACAACTTCGACCGCGGACGGCGCTTACGTTGTGCCGTTTCTGACACCGGGAGCTTACGTGTTGCGCGTGGAGGCGGCGGGTTTCAAGACGTATCGCCAGAGTCCCATCGAGTTGCAGGTGAACGCTCATACGCGGGTTGATGTGAAGCTGGAAATCGGGATGGCGGCGAGCGAAGTAAATGTCACTTCAGCGGCGCCGCTGGTCGAGACCGGGAGCGCCGACCGCGGGCAGGTGATCGGCGGCAACGAACTGCGAAATCTGCCGTCGAACGGCAAGACTCCATTCATTTTCATGAATCTTGCGCCGGGGGTTCAGTACACGGGAAGCAGCACCACATTTTCCCGTCCCTTCGACAATGGGTCGATCAACAACTATTCCATCAATGGCGGCGCGGAGAGCCGGAATGAATTTCAGGTGGACGGTGTTCCGGATGTCGCGTACACCGGAGAAAGCAAAAGCCATCAAGATGTGGCGTATGTTCCGCCGCAGGAAGCCGTGCAGGAGTTTAAGATCGTTACCTCCTACGATGCCCAATACGGACGCACGAGCGGAGGCTCCATTAACGTCTCAACGAAGAGCGGCACAAACCAGTTCCACGGCGTGGCTTACGACTATCTCCAGCGGACGAGTTTGAACGCGAATGTATTTTCGGGCAATGCCAACAGGGTGCCGCGATCCTCGAACACGATGGACCAGTACGGCGGCGTCATCGATGGTCCAATCAAAAAAGACCGCACATTTTTCATGTTTGGGCTGGAGCGCTATCACCAGATTCAACCGCAGCCTCTACTCGGCTCCGTGCCCACGGCGCTGCAACGGCAGGGCGATTTCTCGCAGACATTCAACGCCTCGGGAAAACTCTTGACGATCTACGATCCGGAGACAACGAGTCTGAACCCGGCGTTCAACCCGGCCAAGTCAGTGTCGCTCGCAAATCCGCAATATGTCCGGAGCGCGTTTCCAGGGAACATGGTGCCGGCCAGCCGCATGAACCCCGTGGCGATGAATATATTGCGCGACATCCCGCAAGGCAACCGGGTCGGCGACGCCGTAACGAATCTCAATAATTGGTATGCCGGCAGCGTGGGCACGTTGAATAATTTCCAGAATATGATTGCGCGCGTGGATCATAGTTTCAACGACCGCTGGCGGGCCTACGTGCGATGGGATCACAACAATCGGGATGGCGGAGTCAAAAACGCCAACGGCTGGCCGACTGCCGCCGCGGCCATCACGCACAACTACCGGAAAAACGATGGCGCGGCGGCGAACATCGTCGATACGCTGAACGCCCAAACGGTAATCTCCGCGACGATTGGCTTCAATCGCTTCGTGCTCGGCAGCATCCACAACGGGCAGGATCTTTCCGCGTTGGGGTTTCCAACGTCGCTCACGAAGATGCTGCAATTGCCGGATCTATACCCCGTGGCCAGCTTTGAGAACTATCTTTCTGCCGGAACCGCCATTACCGACATCACTCCCAGCGAGACCTATGTAGCCAACGGCGCAATTCTGAAAGTAAGGGGCCGCCACTCGATGAAGTTCGGCGCCGAATATCGCGTCATTCACTTCGCCGACGAAAGTTACGTGAATGCCAGCGGCGCGTATCGTTTCACGCACGGGTGGACCAGCTCCAATTCGCAGGTGAACGACCCGAACAGTGGAAACTCCATCGCATCTTTCCTGCTGGGCGATCTAAGCAGCGGCACAGCCGCATTGAATTCGCCGCCGTATCTGAGTTGGCACTACCCGGCTGTCTTTTTCCAGGATGATTGGCAGGTGAACTCGCGCCTCACCCTGAACCTCGGGCTACGATGGGATTTCGAGGCTCCTCCAACGGAACGATACAACCGGCAGAACCGTGGCTTCGCATTTAATACCGCAAGTCCGATTCAGGTGCAGGGCCTCAATTTGACTGGCGGACTCCAATTTGCCGGCGTTGCGCAGCCGCGGGCCGCTTTCAATCCGGATTACGCCGATTGGCAGCCACGCATCGGCGCCGCGTACCGCATTTTCGATTCGAAGCCGCTCATCTTTCGCGGCGGCACCGGGCGCTACTATCTGCCCACTACGGAGTTCGGCGGCAACACCGGCTTTTCGCAAACCACCACCGCGCAGACCAGCACCGCCGCCTTCCTGCCATATGACACGCTATCCAATCCTTTCCCGAATGGGCTGATTCAGCCGACCGGCGCTGGAAACGGACTCGCCACGAACGCCGGCTCGACTGCCGAGTTCAGCGACCCGGACCGGCGCATCCCCTACGTCTGGGAATTTTCCGCCGGGTTTCAATATCAGCTTGCGTCCAACCTCCTGCTCGACGCTTCTTACGTCGGCAGCCGGACCAGTCGCCTGGAAGTCACTCGCCAGCTCAACTACCTGACGCCCTCGCAGTTGGCGCTCGGCGCCGCCTATCTTTCCCAAGGCGTCCCCAATCCGTTTTATGGGATTCTGCCGGCGAACACTTCGTTGGGTGCCCAGGCCACCATCAACCGGGCCAGTCTGCTCACGCAATATCCGCAATTTTCGGATGTGTTGGAGGACAACGCCAGTGCCGGATCGTCGTGGTACAACTCCCTGCAGGTGAAATTGCAACAGCGGATGCAGCATGGGATCACGTTCCTGGCGTCGTATACTTTTTCAAAAAACATGCAAGCGACTCAGTTCAAGAATCCGCAAGATGCGGCCCTATCGAGGGAACTGGCTTCCTACGACACACCACAGCGCTTGGTGTTGAGCGCCATTGTCGAGTTACCGTTCGGCCCCGGTAAGGCGTGGCTGAACGAAGGAGTACTCTCGAAGATCATCGGAGGCTGGCAGGTCAGTACGGTCGGGACGTTCCAATCCGGCGTCCCGCTGCCCCTTCCTTCCGGCTATTACATTCAGGGCGATCCGGCGCTTGCGAGCGGGCAAACGTTGAATCGCTGGTTCAATACGTCGGCGCAAATCTGGGCGGTGCAACCTCCGTATTCCCTCCAAACGGCGCCGTTGTATAGTCCGGATATTCGAGGTTACATGGCCCCGCAGTGCAACCTGACCGTCGCCCGTATCTTCCGCTTCACGGAGCGCCAGCAATTTCAGTTCCGCGCGTCGGCGTACAACGTCTCAAACACACCCGTATTCGGCTTTCCAAACACCAATCCAGCCTCGCCGCAGTTTGGCGTGGTCCCTATTACGCAGACAAACCTTCCCCGCAACGTGGAACTCGGATTCCGATATTCGTTCTAGGAGCATTTGTGAAACGAAGATACGCCGTCCGATCTCGCCCGCCGCACGGTGTTTTGATGCTCCACGCCTGGCACTAAATATGCGACTTATTTGGACCGCCGTTCCCGGTGTGCTGATTTCCGCCCTTCTATGCCAAGCGGACCCGCCTTCGATCTTTCCACTGCCGCGAGAGATCCACGCGCGCAACAACAATTTCACGATCGACGACCGGGTAGTCGTGGCGCTACCCATGAAGGCTTCCGCGCACGACGCACAGCTTGCCGAAATTCTCGTGGACGACGCCATCGATCGTTATCATGTGGCAATCCATACGATACGCACGCCGCGTCTGCCGCACGGCGCCCGCATGATCGTCATGGGTACGTGGTCGAACGCGCTGGTCGCCGAATACTGCGCGGCGCACCACATCGCGATTTCCGCGAACAACCCTGGAGCCGAGGGTTATGTTCTGGACGTGAGTCCGGAAGCGGTACTGATCGCCGGTAGCGACGACAGGGGCGCGTTCCACGGTCTGCAATCTCTGCGCCAACTTCTCCACAAAGACGCGGGCGGGTTGCAGGTTCCCGGAGCCCTTGTGCGCGATTGGCCCTATCAGCCATTCCGCGCCATCCGCCTTTATCTGCCGGGGCGCGACAATATCCCTTTCTTCAAGCGTTTCCTGCGGGATTTCATGGCGCTTTATAAATACAACACGGTGGTGATCGAAACCGGCGGGGCCATGCGGCTGAAACGCCATCCTGAGATCAATGCCGGATGGCTCGACCTGGTGAACGATCTCCATTACACCGAACGCTACAATCCGCACGGCCCGCATGGCGAATACCAGGACTCATCGCACCAGGATACGGCAGACGGCGCCATTCTGGAACAGGAGGAAGTCGCCGACATAGTAACGTACGCCCGGAAGTATTTCATTGATGTGATCCCGGAAATTCCTTCGCTTACGCACTCCTACTATCTTCTTGCGCGCCACCGCGATTTGGCTGAAATTCCCGATGAGCAATGGCCCGGCACGTATTGCCCGTCGAATCCGAAAACCTATGCGCTGCTATTCGACGTTCTGGATGAATACATTCAGGTGATGAAACCAAGAATGATTCACATTGGCCATGACGAGTGGTTCGCGCCCGTGGGCCGCTGCGCGCGCTGCCGCGGAAAAAACCTGGGGGATTTGTTCGCCACGGATGTGAACAAGATCCATCGCTACTTGGCGGCGCGTGGCATCAAAACCACTATGTACGGCGATT
>JBDTAT010000839.1:0-3958 GCA_039924505.1 Bryobacteraceae bacterium | reverse complement strand
AGGCGGTCGACCATCCAGCCCCAGAAAAAAACGCCAATCTCAGAGCCGAGCGGCGGCAGCCAGAAGACTTCGCCGATTATTTTTTGCGAAATGCCGAGCGCGTGGTTCAAATAGATGGACTGCGAGTAGACGACAAAGCCAAGCGGCGCGGCGCCGAGCGAGTAGGCCGCGATATAGGCCCACACCCGGCTGTCGCGGAGGCTGGGATTGGCGAGCGCCGGCCCATCGGGCGCGCCCGGGCGAGCGCTGGGGCCGGCGGTCTTCGCGCCGGCTACCAGCCAGATCCCTATCCACGCCGCTCCGAGCAGGCCGGTACACCAGAACGCCGCGCGCCAGCCCCAGCGCAGCGCGACCGGCGTCATCAGGATGGGCGTCACGATTGCGCCCAGCGAGCCGCCGCTAAACGTCAACGCCATCCCACGGGATCGGCTGGAGCATGGCAACGTTTCCATCACCGTGCGCAGCCCGCCGGGACTCGACGCGCCTTCACCGAACCCGAGCAGCGCCCGCGCGGACGCGAATCCGCCCAGTCCGCGTGCGAAGACGTGGGCGACGGAAGCGGCAGTCCATATGGAAACAGCGGCGATCATCCCGCGCCGCACGCCAATCCGATCGAGAAGTTTACCCCACAGCGGATTGCTAACGGCGAACAAAATCGAATAAGCCGACACAGCCCATCCGTATTGAGCGACGGTGAGTTTGGTGTCTTTCAGAATCGTGGGGGCCAGTAGCGCGAGCGTGTTGCGGTCCACGTAACTCAACACGGAGACCAGCATCAGCGCGGCGGCCGGCGCCCAGCGTTTCAAATGTTCACGCACAAGCTATGAATGATAACAACCGCCGGCAACGGCTTGCTAATTCGCGCAGCTCGCCGGCAACCGCTTGCTAACGCGCGCGGCCCGGCGGCAACCGGCGGAATTTGGCGCGGCTAACGGATCTAGTTGCCAAGGGCGTATAATTTCATTGATATGTTCCAGGTAATGCGTAGCGCTCCCGTATACGACGTTGTGGTCATCGGGTCGGGGGCTGGTGGCGGGACGACCACGAAAGTGTTGACCGATCTCGGCGTGTCGGTGTGCCTGCTCGAAGCCGGGCCGATGCTGAATCCGGCGCGCGATTTCAAGGAGCACATGTGGCCGTACCAGGTGCCGCACCGCGGCGCGGGCGACGGCGGCGACAGCTACTTCGGACGCAGCGCGAACGGCTTCGGTTATTTCTCGGCGACGTTCGGCAACTGGGAACTGGAAGGCGAGCCATACACGACGGCTCCCGGCAATCAGTTTAAGTGGTTCCGCTCCCGCATTGTTGGCGGGCGCACCAATCACTACGGCCGCATCTCATTGCGGTTCGCCGATTACGATTTGAAATCCTACACGCGCGATGGCATCGGCACCGACTGGCCGATCAGCTACGAAGACATCTCTCCGTATTACGACAAGGCCGAGCGGTTCATTGGGGTTACCGGCAGCAAAGAAGGCATTCGCAGCGCGCCCGATGGAATCTTTCAGAAATGTCCGCCTCCGCGCGTGCATGAAGTGCTGGTGCAGAAATCGTGCCAGAAACTGGGGATTCCGTGCATTCCGTCGAGGCTGGCGGTAATCACGGAGGAAACCAACGGGCGGCCGCCGTGCCACTACTGCGCGCAATGCGGCCGGGGGTGCGTCAGCTCGTCGAACTATTCGTCGAGCCAGGTGCAGGTCTTCCCGGCGTTGAAGAGCGGCAAGCTGAATCTGATCACGAACGCCATGGCGCGGGAGCTGATCACCGACGACACCGGGAAGGTGAAGGCGGTGTCGTATATCGACAAGACCACACGGACCGAGCAACAGGTGCGATGCCGCGCGGTGGTGCTGGCGGCGAGCGCGTGCGAATCGGCGCGCTTGTTGCTGAACTCCAAATCGCCCCGGCATTCCAATGGCCTCGCGAATTCTTCGGGCATGGTGGGACGGAATCTCACCGACAGCGTGGGCTTCGGCTTAAGCGGCGAGGTGCCGGCGCTCGAAGGAATGATGCGGCACAACTCCGACGGGATGGGCGGCATGCACGTCTATATTCCGTGGTGGCTGTGGGACAAAAAGCTGGATTTCCCGCGCGGGTATCACGTGGAGATCGGCGGCGGATTCGGCATGCCGCAAGTAGGATCGTTCGGCGGTGTCTGCCGCAAACACGAGGGCTATGGAAAATCGTTGAAGGATGCGATTTACCAGGACTACGGGACGCACGTCGGACTTTCCGGACGCGGCGAAATGATTCCGAACGAGCACACGTTCTGCGCGATAGATCCGAACGTCGTGGATAAGTACGGCATTCCGGTGCTGCGCTTCAACTTCCAGTGGTCCGAGGCGGAGTTGAAACAAGTGGAGCACATGGAGCAGACCTTCACGTCGATTATAGAGACGATGGGCGGCAAGGTGAACGGCCCCCGCCATCCGGAGCGCGCGAGCGGCGCCGATAAAATTTCGATCGGCGGGATGATTATTCACGAGGTCGGAACCGTGCGGATGGGCGACGATCCGGCGAAATCGGCGTTGAATAAATATTCGCAATCGCACGACGTGAAGAACCTGTTCGTGGCCGATGGCGGATCGTTCGTCAGCAATCCGGACAAGAATCCGACGTTGACAATCACTGCGCTCGCCTGGCGCGCGGCGGAATATCTGGCCGAGGAAATGAGGAAGGGAAATGTCTAATCCGGAATTCTCCAGACGCGATGTGCTGCGGACGATTGCGCTGGCGGTAACGGCCGGCGGCATGACCACGGCGGAAGCGCAGCACGTGCATGAAATGGCGGCGGCCGAAACCGTCGCGTCCGGCGGCGTCTACACTCCGAAGAAATTCAATGCGCATGAGTACGCAACGCTCACACGGCTGTGCGAAATTACCGTGCCCGGAGCGGTGGAGGGCGGGGCGCCTCAATTCATCGATTTATTATCGAGCCAGAACCCGGAGCTCGCTGCCATTTATACCGGCGGGCTTGCGTGGCTGGACGATGAAAGCCAGCGGCGCAACCACGTTACGTTTCTGGCGGCAACGCCCGAGCAGCAAACCGCGCTTCTGGACCTGATCGCATATCGGGCAAACGCGAGCCAGGAGGGCTTGGGCCACGGGGTTCGCTTCTTCGACTGGGCGCGCCGCATGACAGTGGATGCATATTACACCAGCCCGCCGGGCATCAAGGAAATCGGCTACATGGGGAACACCGCGGTAGCGAAATTCGAAGTGCCGCGGGAAGCGGTCGAGTACGCCTTGAAGCGCAGCGGGCTGGGTTAGAGCGGCAGACGGTACCGCTTACTTACGTGCGCGGCCCGGAATGGGCTTCGCGGGCGGGGCCTACTCGCCGGATTGTTGAAGCAGCTTCGCGACTAGAGCGGTCCAGCCGGTCTGGTGGCTGGCGCCGATACCGGCTCCATTGTCTCCGTGGAAAAATTCGTGGAACAGGATGTAGTCGCGGAAATTTGGATCGGTTTGGAATTTTTCCGTCCCGCCAAATACCGCGCGGCGGCCGTTCTGGTCGCGCAGAAACAGATGCGACAAACGGCGCGAGAGCTGGGCCGCGACCTCGCCCAGGCTCACTTTATTGCCGGAGCCGGTGGGAAAGTCGACCTTCAGATCGTCGCCGAAATAGTAGTTGAATTTCTGCAGCGATTCGATCATCAGGTAATTCACCGGAAACCACACCGGCCCGCGCCAGTTGGAATTTCCTCCGAACAAACCGGTGCGCGATTCGGCCGGCTCATAGGCTACACGGTGTTCGTGGCCGTCGAGGTTCAATACGTAAGGATGTTGTTCGTGAAACTTGGACAGCGAACGCAGACCGTGCGGCGAGAGGAACTCCGACACGTCGAGCATCTTTTCCAGAATGCGAAGCAGGCGGCCGTGTTGAACTACTGCTAACAACCGCCGCTGCTCCACGCCGCGCACGGTCATCGACGCGAGATTTCCGCACATGTCCTTCCGG
>JBDTAT010000838.1:0-8276 GCA_039924505.1 Bryobacteraceae bacterium | reverse complement strand
AAGTTTCTGCGGCGGAATCTCGGCGTCTCTGGCGGCGCAGTTTCACAAGACCGGGCGTATTTCAGTAACGGCAAATATAAGGAGCCGGACTTGCTTGAACAGCCCGTCGTGTTCCGAACCGTAATCGCCAGCCTGAGCGACCGGGATGCCAACGTGCGCGCCGCGGCCCTGGATCTCTTACGAAAGGTGAATGGCATTGAGCAGCGCCCGGAGTTTCGAGCTGCCTTGGATCGGTTGCGGAACGATCCCAATCAACGCTTGCAGTTGATTGCCACAAGAGTCCTGAAGGGCAGTAGCCTCAAGGAAGCACTGGCCGACGTGCAGCCGGGGTCCGTGTTGGATTTCGGGTTTTTCGTGTCCAAGATTGAGCCCATTCTGGCTACCACCGGCGCAGATGGCAAAGCCTGTGTTATGTGCCACGCGTCGCATGTTATTTTCAAGCTGCAGCCGCCGAATACGGAGGGGCAGTTCTCGCCGCAGGATAGCAGCGCAAACTATAAGTACGCCATGCGCGTCGTGGATATCACCAACCCCACCCACAGCCTGATTCTGATTAAGCCGACGCGGCCAACAGACGCCGCCGGGCATGTTGACGACTATCTGGCAACGCACAACGGCGGACAACGTTGGGCCGGAAATGAATCGAGCTGGCAATATAAGACGATTCTCGAGTGGATTAGAGGCGCGAGAATAGAGGCGTCGAACAAAAATCGGCACGCCTCGCGCTGAGAGCGGGACCCCGAGCCCACCACTACCTCATGGCATAAAATGGACACGGCTTGCGTTGCCAGCGAACAACTATCTCAGCGGCAGCTAAAACGTGGTCTTTGGATCAGGAGCAAGCCGATCAGGCCGACTCCGCCAAGCAGCCAGGACGCGGGCTCCGGCGTGGCGGTAGAAGAAGGGCTCTGTAGGTCGAACTCGAACGCCGGAGGAGTGAATGCACCGCCGACAACGGGGAAGAAGTTCGATTCCCACGGGGATTGAACATTGGGGAAACTCGACGCTGCTCTGGTCTGGGTGTCTCCGACCCCGTGTATCGATACCACGCTGCTTGGCAGGACGTCGTTAAGAGACCCGACATAGTCCCATCCGTCAGGCCCGTTCAAGTCTTGAACCGTGGTGGCCAAAACGAGATAGTAGGTTCCCGGTTGTAGCGATAATGTTTGTGCCGGCGTCAGGGTTGTGATTGTGCCGCTGAAGCCGTTAGGAAATGCGCCGCTGGCCTGATAGAGCACCGAATTTGCATTCGCGATGGAGCCTATGGCGTCCGTGAGATAGAAGTTGAACGGATCGGCTCCGTTGCCTGCCAATCCGAGATCGATAGCCGATACTTGGGTGGTTTGATTGATCTGAATCTGCTGCTCGACAAAGCAGCAGCCGTTTGAGACAAGCAGGTTGCCCACCGTATCCGTATAGGTGGTTCCGAGAATCGTCCCCGCGTGCGCGCTTGTGAGAACGGACGCGACGATTAGGCCGCAAACAGAAACTGAAAGTGGTTTCACGATAAATCCTCCTTTAGATTTAGAACTAGTTGTCCATTTTTCCTGTGCGTTGCGGATCGTACAGCTAGACGGCCCCAATCACGCTTTAATCGATCCAGAACGTCTGTCCTTTGTTCCGGAAAGCTTTTGAATACCTCGGCGTCCGGCAACGGCGCCGATCAGGAGCAGAAATCCAACGATGCCTGTTGTCGCCGGCTCCGGAGTCACGAACGCTCCCTGCACGGACTCATTCGTAAAGCGGCCGTTGATTTGATATTGAGCGGTCACACCGTGAAGCGGGAGGTTGGCGGCGTTCCTCGGATCCTGGAACAATCCGTCGAGCATCAGCAGGCTAGTGTTGTTTGGATCGCTGTTCGTCAAAACGAACGGCACGGGGAATCCGTTTGGTGACGAATCAAATTCAGAGAATGAGACCAGGTCTAATCCCACCGACCTGAGGGTGGAGTCGAATTGCTGGTCAGTCGCCCACGCATCGACAAACGTTGCCAATGACAAAATGGCTTCCGACCCATTGTTAGGAGTCCTGGCATAAACAAGTGACTGATTGATGGACGGCGCGCCGTGCAGCATGGCCCCCGGAGGCGCAGGATTTTCGCCGATCGCGAACTGCTGCGGAACGGGAAGGGCTTGCGAGGGAAGGCTGTAACCGCTGATAGTCACGGCGCCGTTGACCCATTGCGGGTTCGACTGACTGTCCGCCCTGATGGTTGTACCCAAGACGGTAGGGACCGGGGCTAATGCGAGATCGTAGTCCAGATATCCCGAGACCTTAGCGCCCGTCAGGTCAACATGTGCGAAGGTATCGTCAGCTTGCAGAAACAGGCCACTCGCTCCCTGGGTCATGAGCCCGGAAAAGGAGATTCGAAAGATCGGGTCGGCGGATGCGGTTAAGCTGAAGAGCAGGGAAAGCGAAAGGATGGGCAGGGTTTTGCGCACCGCGCCACGGAACATGGCGAAATTCATGACTGTTCCTCCTGCCAACTAAAGCGACATTCCCGAGAAAATCGCCTCAGGCAATTCCGAAGAGGAGAAATAGCCTCGAACTGGAATTGGCGGAGCCGACTTCCGGGTGGGACAGATACGCGCATAAACGATCCGAGATCGATGGCCGATACCGGAGCGGTCTGATTGATCTGAATATGTGGCTCGACGAAGCAGCAGCCGTTTGAGACCGGCGGGTTGTCAATAGTATCCGTATAAATGGTTTCGGGAATCGTCTCCGCGTGCGCGGTAGTGAGGCCGGACTCGGCGGATAGACCGAAAACAAAAACTGAATGTAGTTTCACGATAAATCCTCTTTGGCCTCGTGCCAGCCCTTTCGCTTTTTCACGTCCTGGGAGCTCACGAGGCGCACCAATTAACGTCGTCAACAAGTTCTACCTGAAAGTGTGAACGGAAATCGATTTATAAACCATCGGCGGCAACGCGTATTGTGCCTACGCGGAATCCGGTATTCTTCTACGAGGCTTCGCGTATTACCGGCGGGAGAGCCATGTCTGTGTTCCATTGATCCTCACCTTACTTTTTGCTCAGCAAGCTGCGAAGCGGAAGCAGGTTGCTCTTCAGCACATATGCGCAACAGCCGGCGGCGGCGGCTGCCTTACGCAAATCATCGTCGTCATAGCTAGTGACGATCACGATGCGCGCTTCGGGATTCATCGTCCGAAGGGCACGCGCAGTTGTGATGCCATCCACGCGTGGAAGCTTGATATCCATCAGCACGCAATCGACTGGAAACGACCGACAGGCTGCCACGGCCTCGGCCCCGTCGCTACATTCACGGATATCGTTCGCGAAGCCCGCTACTACGCTTCGAATCATCCGCCGCATGGGCTCGTTGTCTTCCACGATCAAAACGGTCATGTTGGAGGCCGATTCACTTCCGTCCTTCCGGGAAGAGTATGCGTGCTTCGACTGAATGCTCTAACGACGGAAGCGCCTCCTAACGACAGCGATACCGAGCAGGACAGGGCCGACTAGTGCGGTTCCCGCCGGCGCCTCGGCGCTTGGCAAGAATAGACCATTTCCGCTCACCCAAAGTGACCTGCACGAAGAACACGATTTGCCGGAGGGCAAGCTTTTTTGGAAATCACTCTGGACCGGCGTTCCGTGCTTCCCTCAATCACACACCTGGAAGCGCGCGATGCGGCAAGCGCTCGGCTCGCTGGTGCGCTTTGAGCAAGTAACGGTCCAGCACCGTTTTTACCTGAGAAAGAGCAATTTTGCTATTTTTGATCGAACCGCAATCGATCAGCGCAAGCGATCAAGGGGATAGATGACGATGCCCTTGGCCGGAAATCCAGAAAGGCAAAAGTCAGCATACCTGGCATGGCCGGATCCCCGATTTGCGCGAATTGCAAAAGAGCGTTGTAATCGGCCGGACTACTTTTGTTAATAGCCACAACCGGCTAATGACTCGGAATCCGCCGGAACGAATACGGACCATCCCTATCGCGAAAATGGCCAGTCCAGTGAGCCAGGCCAGCGACGGTTCAGGGACGGCGACAGCTGTTGACGTGACGATATTGAGAGTTGAGAAATCCAGGCCGGCGCCGTTGAATGGCGTTAGCCCCAACACTCCAAGTCCCGGACCTTCCAGCCCTAAGCCGAATGCCGCATGTCCGGTCTGAAGCGTCGTAAATGCAGAGGAGGGAAGAGACAGCGTGTAGACGTCGTACTCAGCGTTCTTGCCGGCTCCGTGATGGGTGAACGTCCCATCAATGGCCGCGGTGAGATCCACGCTGGAGTTCAGAGCGAATCCTACCGCGGGCATTGTGCCGGCCGAGGCGTCCACATCGTACATGCCAAGCACCAATGTTGCCGCGGTGATCGTCTGAGAGGCGGGCAAAGCGTAATCGAATTGCCAGAGCGCGGAGAAGTTTGGGCCAAAGATATCGCTGCCGATCAGACCATTAAAGGGTGCGGGCTGGCCGGCGGCAGCAGTGTTATAGGTTCCGGTCCCGACAATCTGGCCGTCGGTAAAATGTTGTGTTCCTAGCGAGACCGTTATGGTTGTGCTCCAGGCCGTTCCCGCGGCAAGCGGAAACACGGCGATAACGCATATTAATTTGCAGTTCATATTTGTTCCGTCGTCGTCCAGCGGCATTCGCCATTGCCGTAAAATTCAGAAGTTCCGTGCCTGAAACGGCGCGAGGTTGTTTGAGCGGCACTGCCTGAACTCCCAACCACTCCGGCTCCCAAGGGATACCGAGGCGGCAGTGCGGACAATGGGGCTGCCTAACGAATCCGAACCCCGTAACGACCGTGAGTATTAGCCCCGGCGCCCCTCGCGGAGACAACTAAAGCGCACACTTGCATATCGAGGAACGGGAACGGGAGGCCGGAGCGACCTCCTTTGTTCCGTACGAAACTTCTTGGGTTTAGACGCTTCGCTTTCTTTTCAACCTCGCGCCCAGGATCAATACGCCCCCGAGCAGCATGAAGTCAATTGGCGCTGGTTCCGGAGTCGCAGTTGCCAGCACGCCGTTGACGTGCGTGCCGTCGGAATAGAATCCGACCACCTGGCCCAGGTCGTTTATCCCGTTCAGGGTCGTTCCGTTAAAGGTGAATGCCGAAGTAAATGACTGGTTCGGATCGTCCACGGTCTGCCAGGTATTCGTCGCTAAATTGTAGACAAGTCCGTTCGTCCCGTTCGCATCGACAAAGCTCCCTACCGCCTGGCCGTTGTTATTCAGGCCAAAGAAGCTGGTGTTGGTGCCATTGCCATTCGGATCGTCAAAGCTCTTGGAGATGCCGTTTTCGTCAATGAAACCGTGCGTTACTCCAGCCGCGGTATAGTTGCCGGCAATCCAGCCGCTATTGTTAATACCCGCTGCCATAAAGCTGGTCGCATTGAAGGAGCTGGGAAGAGTGATGCCTACGATCGTCTTAGCCGCAAGATCTATCTCATAACCGTGCATGTTATTTGCCGAATCCGCATAGACGCCGACAGCTACATTATGATCGTTCAAGCCGAGAAGCTGATTGAAGTTGGGCGTAGACTGTGTAAGTGGGTTGTCGACGGTGTTCTGGACGCCGCCGATTTGCGTGAACCCGTGATTCGCGCCTGCCGCATCCACATAGAATCCGGCGGTGTTGTAGCTTCCGTTCGCAAGCGTGTTGTTAATAGCGACTACTTGCGTCTGTGCGGATGGGTTGAAGTTCTCGGCGACAAAGCCCCCTGTTTTCGTCCAGGTGTAGCCATTGTTTGGGACCATCCCCATTCCATCACCAAAATAACCGGCAATGGTTCCTTCGTTGTTGATGCCGAGCAATTGGTTAAAGTTCGGGTCGCCCGGATTGTCGATCGTTTGAAAAGTGTACGTATTTGCTTCCGCACTTGCCGCGGCGAGGCAGAGTATCGTAATGGTTGTTAGTGAACAGCCGAAAGCGCGAGTCATTTTTACTCCCTCCTATATAGATCCGGGGCACAGATGCAAGCCCCGGGACCGATCATCGTCAAACAACATTGCCGCGAGCCTGGAGAGCGAATTGTCCACCGAATTGGAGATCCACCCCTTGGCGCCATCGAAGGCAGCGAGGGGGTGTTGAATTTGGTAACGCTGTTGCCTCCAGAACAGGCGACGCAGATATTCATTCCGTCGAAAGCCCGCGCATAAGCATAGAGACCAAAAAAAAGACTGCCGGCGATGGCCCGTTCGCAGTCTGCATCTTGATTTCCGTGCCCGCATTGAAATTCGGCGGCCGCGAGAGATTGGCGCCGCCATACGCCAGCGCTTTGGGTCCGAACTCCGCCGCATCGCGCCTGTCGTCGGATGCATTCGATCAAGCGACTTTTTGAAGTTGTTCGCCACAGCTCCACCGAACACAACCGCGAATGAAATTCTTCTCAAAGGAAAGTATGGTTCACTTGGAGCCAGGAAAACCATCGAGAACAATGCGTATTCTCCATACACGAGTCCACGTAAGGCATGCGTGAATTCGCGTAGGGGCAATCGACACATCGGGGCGGTAGTGGTTGTGAAGCCGGTGGCGGGCAAGCTATAATCGCTCCGCGTTATGCATCAGACTTCGGAAGGTGCGAAGAACACGCCGCCCTCGCCTACCGCGACGCGTTTCGCGCGGATTTGCGCCATGGTGCTCATGACGGCTTGCGCGCGCTTACTTGCCGCCGGTTCCGATTCGGAGTATGTTGTCCGCTCGTGGGGCGTCAACGAGGGACTGCCCCAGAGCTTTGTTACCGCGGTCGTACAGACGCGCGACCGCTATCTCTGGTTGGGCACTTACGGAGGACTTACCCGGTTCGATGGCGTTGCATTCACCACGTTCAGTTCAGGCAGCACGCGCGGCCTCTTGAGCGATCGCATTCTCGGCCTCTGCGAAGATTCCACAGGTAATCTGTGGATTGCCACCGAAGACGCCGGATTGGCCCGGTACACGCACGGAACATTCACGAGCTACACGATTCATGATGGATTGCCTGGTAACTTGGTTCGGGCCGTGCTTGCCACGCGCGACGGCGAGATCTGGGCCGCCACTTTGAACGGACTGGCCCGCCGGCGCGGGCAGCATTTCGAGGCAGTTGAGCTTCCCCCGAGTCTCGCGGGCTCCGACGTTCTATCCTTGGCGAACGGCCAGGACGGCCGGCTTCTCGTGGGCACAAACAGGGGCGTGGCGGAATGGAGGAACGGGCGTTTCGTTTCGTTCCACGCCACTTCATATTTGGTTCTCGACGTATTCGAAGACCGCAAGCTGAATGTGTGGCTGGGGAGCCCGGACGGGCTTTATCTGCTGGACCGGAACGGCAGTTCCCGGGTGATTCCAGCCGCTCGGGAGAGGTGCGAGCCATTCTCGAGGACCACAGCGGAGCCGTGTGGGTGGGTGCGGGCAACGGCCTGTTCCGGAGAGAAAACCAAACCTGGACCAGGTTTGACGAGCACGACGGGTTATCTGGAAATTTCGTCCGCGCACTTCTCGAGGACAGCGAAGGCGATCTGTGGGCCGGCACGAACGCCAACGGGCTGAATCGCCTGAGACAGGGCGCAATCACCACGATTGCCGCGGGCCCGGGTTCGCCGGCCGGAAGTGTAGTGTCCCTTCTCGAAGACCGTACCGGCGCCATGTGGATGGGGCTGCCCGCGCTTGGACTGGTTCGCTTCCTCCCGGCGCGTGCAACAGAAACGGAGCGCTCCGAGGGAAGCTATCGGCTGTTCGGCCCCAAGGATGGTTTGGCGGAATCGGTTGTCTGGTCCCTTTTGGAGGACCGGGATGGAGGGCTTTGGATCGGTGGACGCGGCCTATCTTGCTACAGGAATGGCCGGTTTGAGGTCTTTCGAGGCGTGGGCCGCACCCTGTCGGAAGGCCTTGTGTTTTCCATTTATGAGGACCATGGCGGGCGTCTTTGGATCGGAAGGAGCAGCGGCCTTTTTCGGATCGAACATGGAGCCGTTGCAGCGGCCTACAATAAGTCGAACGGCTTGGCAGGCGACGATGTCCGCTTCATTACGGAAGACCACTCGGGTGCGTTGTGGATCGGCACGGCGGGCGGGATGTCGCGCTTTCAGAACGGTGTCTTCACGAATTACACGACCAGCAACGGTCTTCCGCAGAACTTCGTCGACGCAATCTACATCGACGATGACGGTACAGTTTGGGCCGGCACCTACGGTGGAGGGCTGGCGAGGCTGCAAAATGGCCACTTCACTTGCTTTAACGTGTCGAATGGTCTTGCCGAGAACGTAGTGTCCCGTATCCTCGAAGACTCCCGTGGAAACCTCTGGCTGAGCGGCAACCGCGGCATTCAGCAAGTGA
>JBDTAT010000837.1:0-4819 GCA_039924505.1 Bryobacteraceae bacterium | reverse complement strand
GAAGTTGGAGCCCCGCCCAGGCGCGGACTCCACCCAGATGCGCCCCCCGAGGCGTTCGACCACCTTCTTGCAGATTGCCAGACCGATGCCGGCGCCGGGATAATTTTTCCCCTGCAGGCGCTTAAAGATGTCAAAGACGTGTTCCGAATACTGCTGGTCGACGCCAATACCGTTGTCCTTGACGGAAAAGACCCATTCCCCTATCCCGCTTTTTCCAGCTGAGACGCGGACCTTCGGCGGTTTCCTGCCTCGATACTTGATGGCGTTTCCGACCAGGTTCTGGAAGAGCTGCACGAGCGCCACTTCATTCGCCCATATGCTTGGCAAAGCATCACCGGTGACGACCGCCCCACTGTCAACAATGGCTTCGTTCAGATTCAGCAAGGCTTTCTTGAGAGCTTCCCCGCAGTCAACGGTGGTGTGATTCTCTTCGCCCTGTTCGCTGGCTTGCCAATACTCCCGCAGACCTTTGAGCAGGGCGTCCATCCGCTGAGCGCCTTCCACCGCGTACGCAATGAACTGATCCGCATTTTTGTCGAGCCGGCCCCGGTAATCCTGCGCAAGCAATTGGGTATAGCTGGTGACCATACGGAGCGGTTCCTGCAGGTCGTGTGAAACGGCGTATGCGAAGTGTTTGAGATCCTCGTTGGCGCGCCGGAGGTTCGCCTCGGTGTTTTTCTCCTCGTGGATATCCGTATTCGATCCGATCCACGCGACGACTTTCCCACCACCATCCAACATGGCATGGGCGCGGCTGAGATGCCACAGGTAGACGCCATCGGCGCGCCGGAAACGATGCACGAATTCGAAGGGCTCGCCGGTATCGATGGAGCGCCGCCAAAGCCGGACGGTTTCTTCCAGATCCTCGGGATGAATGAACTGCTTCCAACCCCAGCCCTCGATCTGCTCAAAGGAAAGGCCGGTGAAGGTCATCCATTGGCGGTTGAAGTAATCCACATCGCCCGAGGGCTTGGCGGCAAAAATCTTCTGCGGCATGGATTCCGCCATGAAGAGCAGGCGTTTCTCAGAACCGGCGAACGCCTCCTCCGCCCGCTTGCGCCCGGTAATGTCGCGGGCGACTTTGGAGGCGCCGACGATTTTGCCGGCCGCGTCCTTGATGGGAGAGATGGTGAGGGATACGGGAATACGATGGCCGCCCTTCGTCAGGCGTATGGTTTCGAAATGCTCAATACGCTCTCCGGCTTTGACTTGCCGCAGAATCCGGCCTTCCTCGCCGCTCAGCTCGGGCGGAATCAAACGCAGAATGGACTGGCCGGTTATTTCCTGGGCCGTGTAACCGAACATCCGCTCCGCGCCCGAATTCCAACTGACGATAACGCCGTCGAGTGTTTTGCTTACAATCGCGTCATCGGAAGAGGCTACGATAGCGGCCAAATGCGCCTGCGCCTCCTCCGCCCGCCGGCGCGCGGTGATATCGGCGATAGTCAGAAGGATGGTTCGCCCGTAGGGCTCCGGCGTCTGAATCTCACGCGCGCTGAGCAGCATGATCTTGCGCCCGATACCTTCGAATTCATGTTCTATTTCGAAGTTCTGGAACCGCGATTTCCGCGGCAGAACTTCCTCCAGCGCTTGGCGCAACGTGGGAATGTCCCACTGGCGGCCGACCAGATCGTACAGCAAACGATTCTCCGTCTCTTCTTTTGAGACCTTGAAAATCTCATAGAACGCTTGATTGGCAGTCCTGACAATGAGGTCTTTTGTCAGGACTATAAGCGGCTGCTCCACGGTTTCAACAATGGCTTCGGCATAGTCGCGGGCATGCTTGATCGCGTCGATATCGAGCAGCATTAACAGCGCGCCATCGATTTTGTTGCCGGGCGCCCGGTACGGCAGAACAACGAGTGAATACCAGCACCCCTTGGGACCCTGGATCTCCCGCACGGCGGGGCTGGCCCCGTGGATGACGCCGCGGAGCAATTCCGGCAAATCGGGCAGGTTAATGTTGGGCTTCAAGTCCAGGATGGACCGGCGGACGTCGGAATCGATAAGGTTGAGCATCGGTTCCATCGACGGCGTGAAACGCCGGATGGCCAGGTCTTTTCCGACCATGACCAGGGGGACATTGATGCTGACCAGCACGTTCGACAAGTCGCTGTTCACTTCGGTCAAGGCAGCGTTACGGATGTTCAGCTCATCATTCAGGGTGTTCAGTTCTTCGTTCGCGGATTGAAGCTCTTCCTTGGCGGTCTCCAGTTCCTCGTTGCCGGCCTGGGCCTCTTCGTTGGCGGATTTGAGTTCCTCGCTGTTGGCCTCCTGCTCTTCGATGATCGATTGCAGGTATTCCCGGGTGGCGTCAAGTTCGTGTTTCAGGCGCGTATTTTCCAGGGCGCCGCGGACTCCGGCGCTTTTCGCGGATTTGGCGATGCCGGCTTTTTGCAGCTCCGGATCATCTTGCGCGGACCCGGCCGAGGGCGCAGCGTCTCTAAACAGAACGATGAAGTGAAGCGTCGAGGACGAGGTGTTGACCGGGGTCACCTTCATATGGACGTCTTTGAATTGGCCGTTCCGCTGGACGCGCGCCGTCCGGCTGACGGCGATTTTTTTGTTTCCAGCCTTGAGAATTGCGGTCCGCAGTCCTACCGCCAGACCCTCGCGCACCATTTTCAGGAGATTGTAAGTTGGTTCGCCGGACGCAACTTGCAGGTACGGCGCGGTATCGCCGCGCACGTGGACGATATTCATGGCATCGTCGATAATGACGCCCGCGGGCGCGTATTCGGCCAGCAGCATCCGCTCGGCTGCTTTTTGCACTTCGAGCGCCGTCCCGATGTCCGGGCCCGCCGCGGCTTCACTGCCGGGGTCTTTACCCGCCAGCGGCCCGGCAGCCATGAATTGGGAGCTCAGCGGATCGGTCCAAGGCTGCTTCGCATAAAGTTTGAGCTTCTTGTCCAACGGCAAAAATCCGTGCGACAGCGGGCCTACGCTTTCCGAAGGTCCGAGCATAAGAAATCCCCCGGGCTTGAGGGCGTAGTGAAATGTCGAGAGCGCTTTTTTCTGCAATAGCGGCCCGAAGTAGATCAGGACGTTGCAACAGGCGATCAGGTCCAGTTTGTGGAAAGGCGGATCTTTCGTGACGTTCTGCCGGGCGAAGATGCAGGCATCGCGGATCGATTTGGCGATCTGGTAGCCGCCATTGGCTTTCACGAAAAAGCGTTTCAAGCGCGCGGGTGAAACGTCCACCAGCGCGGTCTTCGGATATTTTCCAGCCCGGGCTTTCTCAATGGCCGCTTCACTAATATCCGTTGCAAATATCTGAAACGGCACGTTGGCCCCGGACCGCTCCAAAAATTCCGTCAAGCAGATGGCGATGGAGTAGGCTTCTTCCCCGGTGGAACACCCGGCCACCCAGACCCGGATCGAGTTCCGAGCGGAGGTGGTTGCTTTCAGAATCTCAGGGAAAACCTTGCTGGACAAGGCTTCGAGCGCCGCAGGGTCGCGAAAGAACGAAGTCACGCAGATGAGGAGATCGTCGCCCAAGGCCCGCACCTCGGCCGGGTTCTCCTGAAGATAGGCGATGTAGCCGCTCAACTTTTCGTCGGCGTGGAGCACCATGCGGCGGTGGATGCGGCGGCGGAGTGTCGAGTGTTTGTAGTGAGTAAAATCGTTCCCGGTGGCGGTGCGCAATATGTGAAAGATCCGGTTCAGCGCAGAATCGGTGTCGTGGGCCGCTTCGTGAACGTCCTCCGGGAGAGCCACGTAAGGATGCTGAGCGAGCCGGACGAGGCGTTTGGCGATCTCCTCCGGCGGCAGGACGAAATCGACAACGCCGGCGGCGATCGCGCTGCGGGGCATGCCGTCGAATCTGGCCGATGACGGTTCCTGAGCGAACGTGATGCCGCCTTCGGCCTTTACGGCCTTGAGTCCCAGGGTGCCGTCCGACGCAGTTCCCGAGAGAACAATTCCGATGGCCTTGCTGGTGTTGTCGGCGGCCAACGACTTCAGGAAAAGATCGATGGGCAGGTTCCGGCCGCCTCCGCGATCCTCGACCCGGATGTGCCCATCCGACATGCTGAGGCACACGCCCGGCGACATGACGTAGACGTGATTGGGTTTCACTGGAGTGTCAACATTAACCTCCAGGATGGGCATTTTCGTTGCCTTGGCGAGGAGTTCGGTGAGTTGGCTGTGGTGCTTCGGATCAAGGTGCTGAATCAGCACAAACGCCATGCCGGAATCGGAGGGCAGATGTTTCAAAAAAGCCGTTAACGCCTCCAGGCCTCCGGCCGATGCGCCTACACCGACAATCGGGAAGAGGCGCTCCGGCTGCTGGATGGCTGGCTGCTTCGGGGTGTTACCTCCGGGGGGTCTATTTTTACCATGCGGGTGTTCCGCTCCGGGAGACGCAGTGCTGTCTGGAGCCGGAGTATGCTTCGATCTTTTGGACTTTCGCGCCATGGTTTCTACCGATTCCTACAGACCGAAAGCGAGCGAGAACCACCCTTGGAACCTACAATCGCGGGCACAGTTAAGCTGGTCATCAGGCGGCAAATCGCGCACCACTGTTGCTCGTTTAGAACCACCATGCTAACAGAGTAAATCCGATCATCCGCCTTCAAATCCACTCAAAACGTTAGCACAAGGCACAATTGTTTCGAAAACCAGGCACTAGCCTAGTCGGGCGCAACCGAGCGGGTAATCTGGGACACAGCGGATGGCCTTCGGGCGTCGATTGTACGGACTTAATGCGGCGGACGGCAATCCAACTAAAGACGGGACCGCAACTAAACATAGCGTGGGAAGTACTTGCGCATCCGCTCCCTGGCGTGCCCAGAGGGCACCCAGGCTCGGAATTGGCTGA
>JBDTAT010000836.1:0-2519 GCA_039924505.1 Bryobacteraceae bacterium | reverse complement strand
CGGCATTTACCAAACTATCGCCGCCCGCCATGCGCGCCATCGCGCGCTACGCCATGACTGGCGAAGACATCGCCGTCTCTCCCGCCGGCCGCGCCGCGCCGTCGCCTATCGATCTGAAGTACGGCATCGACGGCTATAATAAATTTCTCGATCCCGGTGGATATCCAGCCGTCAAGCCGCCATGGGGCACTCTGAACGCGATCGATCTCGACAAGGGGGAAATCGTCTGGAAGATTCCGTTCGGCGAATATCCCGAACTCGCGGCCAAGGGCCTGCGCGATACCGGATCGGAAAACTACGGCGGTCCGCTCGTCACCGCCGGCGGCCTGGTCTTCATAGGCGCCACCGTCCGCGACCGGAAATTCCATGCGTACGACAAACAGACCGGCAAGCTGCTCTGGGAAACACTGCTGCCGGCGCCCGGCGTCGCGACTCCGGCAACCTACGAGATAAATGGACGACAATACATTGTGATTGCCGCCGGTGGCGGCAAGGCCCCGGATACGTCGGGAGGCAAGTATGTCGCCTTCGCACTGCCATGACCCGCACTCCGCGCATGACAACACCGCGCACCACAAATTACCGCGCTCACCCCGCACAACCGTACCGCCGTGTTCCGAGCCTGGGCGCCCTCTGGGCACGTGAGGGAGCCGTTCTTCCCTACAACATTGGAGACAAACCATGAGCGAGATTCCGATCGGACACAAAGGCGAGCGCAAGGAGCGCGTCAGCGCCGGCATCGCCGTCGATTTCATGGGCCAGCCGGGCGCGCGCGTTCTCGGAACGCCTTACTTGATCGGCCTGCTGGAGATGACCGCCCGCGATTCAATAAAGCCGCTGCTCGATGACGGCTACGACACGGTCGGCACCGAAGTCAACGTGCGCCACCTCGCGGCCACTCCCATGGGGATGTCCGTCGTCTTTCAAAGCGAGGTAGTTAGTGTCGAAGGCCGGCGCGTCCGCTTTAAAGTCGAGGCTTGGGACGAGAAGGAAAAAATATCCGACGGGATCCATGAACGGTTCATCGTCCACGTCGGCCGGTTCGCCGAGCGCCTCGACGCAAAACGAAAGGCGCATCTTTCAAGGGCCGCCGCTTCCCGTTAACCGAACAGGGCGTCGATCGCTTTGCCTTTGCCGTCCTTCGTCACGTACACCGGGCGTTTTTCCACGGTGTGCGACAGGTTCGGCGGGATGCCCATCGCGCGATAAATGGTGGCGTGCAGATCGTCCACCGGGACGGGGTTTTCGATCACTTTGCACGGCCGCTCGTCGGCGGTTTTGCCGTAGACAAACCCCTTCTTCACGCCGCCGCCAAATAGAACCACGCTGCCGGCGCCCGTGAAATGCCGGTGCATCCCATAGTGTTTGGGCGTATCGAGCACGTCGGGCACCACCACCTGATTCTTCACCGGTTTGTCCGATTTGCCCTCGGTCAGCATGTCGCGGCCGAATTCGCTGGCGACGATCACCAGCGTGCGGTCAAGCAACCCGCGCTGCTCCAGATCGAGAATGAGCTGCGAGACCGGGGCGTCGACATCCTGTTTCATTCCCACCGCCCGCTCGTGGCCGTTTTCATGCGTATCCCAGAAGCGGAACGGAATGTATTCGGTGGTCACCTCGACAAACCGTACCCCAGACTCGACCAAACGGCGCGCCAGCAGGCAGCCCAATCCGAACCGGCCGGTATTATAGAGGTCGTAACTCTGCTTTGGTTCGAGCGACAGATCGAATGCCTTGGAGGAAGGCGACGTCAGCAGACGATGCGCCGATTCAACCGACCGCAGCATCGATTCCCGCTGGAAATCGCCGGCGTATTGATACGCTGAATTCGCCGCCAGAATTTTCTCGTAAAGCTGATGGCGGCTCTGAAAGCGCGCTTCCCCCAACTCGGCCGGCGGCCGGACGCTGGCCGCGGCGTCGTCCGGATTCGTGATGAAGAACGGACCGTACTCCGCACCCAGGAATCCGGCGGTATGAAACGCCTTCACCGCCGCGCTCTCGGCGCCGATCTCCAGATCCTGGCCAATGTCGACGAAGGCCGGCATGGTCGGATTCTTAGGACCGAGCACTTTCGCGATCACGCTGCCCATGTGCGGCATCGCGACGGTCTGCGGCGGCGCGTAACCGGTGTGCCAGTGATACTGGTGGCGCGAGTGCAGTATGAAGCCGAGGTCGGCCGCCTGAAACGACCGGATGATGGCGCCCCGGTCCATGACGCGCGCCACGCGCTCAAGGCCCTCGGAGATTTTAATTTGATCCACCGCTGTGTCGATGCTCTTGAACGTGCTTAAAACCTGGTTGGATTTCACGCCGGGCGTGAACGGTGTGTAGCGTTTTGGATCGAAGGTTTCGGTTTGCGCCATGCCTCCCGCCATCCACAGAAGTACGATGGCGTCGGCCGTGGGTTTCAACTTCGGCAAATCATCCGCCATCGCTAGCGGCGCTTCTGCTCCGGTGAGTGCGGCCAGCGTTGCAGCCGCCGTCGAGCCGACGAACTGGCGGCGGCTCAGCCGCGATAG
>JBDTAT010000835.1:0-3636 GCA_039924505.1 Bryobacteraceae bacterium | reverse complement strand
GTACGTTGCCATCGCCAAAATCGGCGTAATCGGGCAGATCCGGAAAATCGCGGGTCAGCAGAGCGGGCGAGGCCGTTTCGACCGGCATCGAAACCGCGTTCGACAATGCTCCGTTGTAGGCAACTTGGATGGAGGTGAACTTTGGGAGACTGGTTGGCGCCACAACGATCACGCGGCTGGGACTCACTTCAAAAATCGGCGCCGAAACGCCGTCAAACGTTACCTGCACGCCGCTGAGTTCGGGCGGGAGCGGTTGTTGCGCGTTTAATCCGAGATCGGTAAATTCAGGACCAAGATTGACGCCCGTGATCGAGAACAGCCCGCCGGGAACCACGCCGGAAGCGTCGCCACTGAAAGAGTTGGCGATCCGATCGATTGCCGTCGTAAGATTCGCGGCGATGCTCAGATGCTGAACGGCCTCGATGCTGCCGCCGGGTGTTGCGCCAGAGCCGACGTAGACCGATCCATCCGGCGCGAGCGCCAGCGGCGGTGCGCCACAGCTATCGAGATACGTAGAGAACTGCAGCGTGGAGCCGTCGGCGCTGAGCCGTCCCACGACGGCGGCGTCGGGAAATTCCATCGCGCAGGTGGGACCGGCGAGCAACGGCGTCCGCAGAGGAAACCCGATCCCGGCAGCGGCCGCGAACGTCACGTTACCTTGACGATCCACCTGCAATCCGGCGGGCCGGCTGCCGCATTTTCCCGCAAGCAGCGCCGAATAGACCGGCTGTAGATCGATGGCGTTGAGCTTCACGATATAGATGTCGCTGGGCCCGCCGAAAGGATTAAGGCGGTCGATAAACATGCACGCAGTGGAACGAACGGCGGAGACATATGCGCCGTTGGTGACTGGAAAATCCGGCGCCGCGGTGTCCCCCGTCGCGTACACGTTTCCCTGGGCGTCGATGGCGAGCGCCTTGACACCCTCGTACGCCGTCGTCTGGTTTCTGCCAATGTAAGTGGCGTAGGTCAGTTGCGAACCGCTGGCGTCGAGTCGGATGAGATAGCCGATCTCCTGACCGGCTGGCGGCGGGTGGCCGGGAATGATGCCGCTCCCCGCGATGATCGCCTGTCCGGCGGAATCGACGACCACGGCCGGCGAGATAGAGTTATTCTGGATGCCGAGATAGGAGGCATAGGCCAAGCTGGCATCGGACGCGAGCTTCACGATAAATCCATTTCCGCCGCCGGAGAAAGCGGTAGTGTCAAACGCGCCTGGCGTGACAGGAAGGTTGTCGGACGCAGAACCGCCTACTATATAGGCATTCCCGTTCGAATCGACCGCCAGTGACACGTTTGCACCGTAGCTCACGCCTCCGACGGTTACGGAATGCAGCAGCGACCCGCCCGGGTCGAACTTCGTTACGAAGATATTGGATTGGCCGGTCGCGCCGATGGCCGGCGCCGTGGATGGGAAATCGGGCGAGTATGTATAGCCCGCCGCGTAGACGTTGCCCTGCGAGTCCAACGCCAGCGCCGTAACCGCGTCCTGGTTGGAGCCGCCTAAAAACGTGGACCACATCGGAGTTCCATCGGGCGCGAGTTTGACAATAAACCCGTCGGATGTAATCCCGCGGGCGGCATAGACGGCGCAACCGGGCCCCGTTGCAAGATCACGCACCACACTCAATTGCGGCGGCTGCCACGTTGCACCGAAATCGAGCGAGGAGAGGACTGTAGAACCTTCCGAAACCGCGAACAATGCGCCGCCGGGTCCGCATGCTCTTCGCAGAAAAGCGATTCGAGGGTCGGGATTGACGCCATTTGGGCCATTGTACGACGCCACCAACGTCCAAGTGGAAGCTCCATCGGTGCTACGAAAAAAACCATCGTGGGTCGCGGCGTATAGTGTGTTCGCCTGTTCCGGGTCGAACATGAGACTGCCAATCACGGGCGAGGCCACGGACACCGGCGGCTTCTGCGTCCAGGTGGCGCCGTTATCCGGCGTGAAAAATAGTTGTCCTTGCGTGCCGAAGCCGGCGGCCACATAGATCGCGCCTTTGTGGAACGGATCGAAGGCGGCGGCCTGAATCATACCGGAGCGCGGGGGAGAGACCGGTATGAACGTCTGTCCCCAATCTTTTGAAATGTACGTGCCCGTTCCGGACACGATAAATTCGCCCGACCCGGAAGGGTCCACCGCCAAAGGCGCCACCACGCAGAGCGAGGAAAAGCACTTCGCCGGGCTGACTGTCCAGGTTTCTCCTCCATCGACGCTGACAAGCAGGCCGGCATTGGAGATATTGGCTACCAGGCGCAATGGATTGCCCGGGTCGATGAGTAGCCGGAAAGGTCCGCCATAGATGCTGGATAGAGTATAGACCGTGCGCCAACTGGCGCCGCCATCGGTGCTTTTATAGATTCCGCCCGTGCCGCCGGCAAATAGCACTTTCGGGTTCACCGGGTCGGGCTCAATCGCCAGCGCGTCGGTGGGGGTGTTGGAAAGTTTCGACCAGGTGGTTCCGCGGTCGAGCGAACGCATAATGCGCGACTCCCCAATTTGTGGCTGGAAGGCGTTGGTAGCAGGGAAATCGAACGAACTGGTGGTCCCGGCGACGTAGATGTTCCCATCTGCATCGGACACCATTGCCTGGATGGTATTCGTGCCGGAACCGGGGAACGAGGCGATTGGGGCCAGGGTGAGTTGGTTCAACACACGGGCTGGGTCAGCCGAACCCGAAGCGCCGGCGGACATGACGAGCGATGAGCTGACGAAGGCCAGCGGGAGCAGCCACATCGGGGCACGGGGATGGCCGGGTCGAATCTTCACTAATACAGATGGAAGCAATTTTAGAGCCGAGTCTATCCCCTCTCACCCCCGCAGCGCGCGCGAAACCTTCTCGCACGCTTTCCGCAGTTCGCCGTGCAGCCCCTTCAAGCGTTCCACGTCCATCCGGAACACTGGCACCGAAATGCTCATGGCGCCGGCCACACGGTTTTGCGGTCCGCGAATCGGCGCCGCAATGCACCGGCCTTCGAGTTCATTCTCCCGGTCGTCCACGGCAAATTCCTGTTCGCGGACGATCCGTATTTCCTCGAGCAGCGCCGCCCGGGTCACAAGCGTCTTCGGCGTGAACTTCGGCAGCCCCTTCAATTGGATCAGCCGCCGGATCTCCTGGTCGGTCATCGCCGACAACAGCACCTTGCCAAGGGCGCTCGAATGCAAGGCGCGCCGGTTCCCTACCTTCGACACCATGCGCACCGATTGCGGACTCTCCACGGTCTCGATGACGACCACTTCGCCGCCGTCGAAGGCGCCTAGATTCACGGTTTCCTTGCACCTCGCCACCAGCGCCTCCAATTGCGGCCGGGCGGCGCGGCGCAACGCTTCCTCCAGGGAGGTGTCGCGCCGCAGATTGAACATTTTTTCCGACATCCGGAAGCTGCCGTCCGGCCGGCGGTCCAGATAGCCCCGCGTTTCAAGCGTTACCAGAATCCGGTATACGGTCGGTTTTGGGATCCGCAAATGGCGCGACAACTCCGCCAGACCCATACCGGCGTCCTGTCCCTTGATCGCCTCCAGAACATCCAACGTCTTGTGGAGCACAAGAACCTGCATCGGGCGATTGGTCTGCTTCATGGTCCCTTTTAAATCACTCGCGCAAAACGGAGCGCGGCGCGAAACCGTTTCCGTCT
>JBDTAT010000834.1:0-2972 GCA_039924505.1 Bryobacteraceae bacterium | reverse complement strand
GAAATGGTGAAGGAGTTTACCGACCTGCAAGGTATCGTCGGCGGTCTCTACGCCCAGGCGCAAGGCGAACCGGAGCCGGTCTGGCGCGCCATCTACGAGCACTACAAACCGATCGGCATGGAAGACTCCATCCCAGCCACCGCCGAGGGCCGTCTGGTCGCGCTCGCCGACAAGCTAGACACTCTGCGCGAATGTTTCCGCATCGGCATGGTTCCCAGCGGCTCGAAAGATCCGTTTGCCCTTCGCCGCGCCGCCCAGGGAGTGGTCAAGATTCTGGTCGAAGGCGGCATCGCTTTGCCGCTCTCCAAACTCCTGGGAGAAGACGGGCAGCTTCGCGAATTTTTCATCGATCGCATCAAGTATTACTTTAAGGATGTCCGCGGCTTCCGCTACGACGAAGTGAATGCCGTCCTCGCCTCCGGTTGCGAGTCGCTTCCCGACGTTGAGGCGCGCCTAACCGCGCTCCAGGCCGTCCGTCCCACCGAAAATTTCGAGCCTCTCGCCGCCAGCTTCAAACGCATCCAGAACATCCTGCGCCAGGCGCAATTTTCCGGGTCCGGCGCAGCCGATCCGGCGCTCCTCGAAGCCGGTCCGGAGCAGACCCTCTACCGCGAATTCGAGCGCGTGCGTGGAACCATCCGGTCGACCGATCATCTGCCGGCGCTGGAAGCTATCGCGACGCTGCGTCCGGCCATCGACCTGTTCTTCGACAAGGTGCTGGTCAACGCGCCAGACGCCAACGTCCGCGCCAACCGGCTGACCCTGCTCAACGATCTTTTGACCGAATTTTCGACGATCGCCGACTTTTCCGAGATCGTCACACCATCCTGACAATTTTCAACTAGGAGATCACCCGCAACATGACAAAATACGTTTATTCTTTCGGCGGCGGCACGGCCGAGGGCGATGGCAAAATGAAAGACGTCCTCGGCGGCAAGGGCGCCGGTCTGGCCGAAATGAGCCGCGCCGGAGTTCCCGTTCCTCCTGGCTTTACTATCTCCACCGAGGTCTGCAATATTTTTTTCAAAAGCGGCAAGAAGGTGCCTGCCGAAATCGACCGGGAGATCCGCTCGGGCCTCACACGGCTGGAGGCCCAGATGGGCCAGCGATTGGGCGATGCCGACAATCCGCTGCTGGTCAGCGTCCGCTCCGGCGCGAAGTACTCCATGCCGGGCATGATGAATACCATTCTGAATCTCGGCCTGAACGACAAGTCCGTCGAGGGTCTGGCGCGCAAAAGCGGCAACGCCCGCTTCGCCTACGACTCCTACCGCCGGTTCCTTCAGATGTTCGGCGAAGTCGCCCTCGGCATCGACATGGCGAAGTTCGATGAAATTTTCGATGCGCGCAAACACAAAGCAAAAGTAAAGCTCGATACCGATCTAACTGCGGAGGACATGAAGCTGATCATCGCCGACTACAAAAAGTTGGTGCAGAAAGAGACCGGCAAGGCCTTCCCCCAGGACCCGGCCGATCAGCTCGCCCGCTCCCGCGATGCGGTGTTTGAAAGCTGGTGGAATCCCAAGGCCATCTACTACCGCAAAATGGAAAAGATCCCCGACGAGATCGGCACTGCCGCCAACGTGCAGGCGATGGTGTACGGCAACATGGGCGACACCTCCGCCACCGGCGTCGGCTTCACGCGCGACCCCGGAACCGGCGAAAAAGTTTTTTACGGCGAGTTCCTGATTAACGCCCAGGGCGAGGACGTGGTCGCCGGCATTCGCACCCCGCAGCCCATCGCCCAGCTTGAAAAGGTGATGCCGGAGTCCTACCGCCAGTTGCGCGAAATTACCGAAAACCTGGAACGCCATTACCGCGACATGCAGGATTTCGAGTTCACCATTCAGGCGGGCAAGCTGTTCATGCTGCAAACCCGAAACGGTAAGCGCACCGGCCCGGCGGCGGTCCGCGTGGCCGTTGAGATGGTGCGCGAAGGGCTGATCGAAAAGAAGGACGCCGTGCTGCGTGTGGCCCCGCAACAGCTCGATCAGCTTCTGCATCCGGTCTTCGACGCCGCTTCGCTCCGTTCGCTTACCAAAATTGCTACCGGCATCGCCGCGTCCCCCGGCGCCGCAGTCGGCAAAGTCGCCTTCTCGGCCGAAGAGGCCGTCGAAATGTCGGTACACGCTCCGGTGATTCTGGTGCGCAAGGAAACCACGCCCGACGACATTCACGGCATGGATGTCGCCAAGGGAATTCTCACGGCGGTCGGCGGCAAGGCCAGCCACGCGGCCGTCGTGGCGCGCGGCATGGGCCGCGCCTGCATCGTCGGCGCCGGTTCGCTCGATATCAGCGAATCGAAAGGACAGTTCACCGTCAACTCCGGCGGCAAGATTATCACCGTGAAGCAGGGCGATTGGATCTCCATGGAAGGCGATTCGGGCAACGTCTGGCTGGGCCAGGCCAAGACCAACGATCCGGACCCCAAGTCCCCCATCTTCGCCACCCTGATGAGCTGGGCCGACGAGTTCCGCGGCAAGTTCGGCGTGCGCGCCAACGCCGACATTCCGCGCGACGCCAAAGCCGCCCGCACCTTCGGCGCCGAGGGCATCGGTCTCTGCCGCACCGAGCACATGTTCTTCGCCGAGGATCGCATCCCGCACATGCAAGCCATGATTCTCGCGCGCGATGAAAAGACCCGCGTCCAGGCCCTGGGCAAACTGCTCGCCATGCAGCGCAAGGATTTCATCGGCTTGTTCACCGCCATGGACGGATTCCCCGTCGTCATCCGCACCCTCGATCCGCCGCTCCACGAGTTTCTGCCCAAGCGCGAGAACCTGATGGTGGATCTCGCCCGCCTCCCGCACGCTAGCTCCAAAGACAAGAAGGAGATGTCGGCGTCCTACGGCATCCCGGCCGGCGACCTGAAGAAGCGGCTGCCGGAGCTGCTGCGCCGCGTCGAAGAGCTCCACGAGTTCAACCCCATGCTCGGCCACCGCGGCTGCCGTCTCGGCATCACCTATCCCGAG